>JAGQVA010000214.1 GCA_020438265.1 Bacteroidota bacterium | reverse complement strand
ATTTACCTATTGAGTTAACAAAGATTTCCAGTAAAAATCAGGTGATTGATCAGCCTGTTCGCAAAGTGATTTTTCCCAAACCCAGGACGAATACCTCTGTGTATGAACCTGTCGTTATTTCCCTGAAAAACCCTGAAAAATGGCATGATAGCCTTTGGCAGGATATCTGGATTCATTACCGAATTTGGGGAACGGATACTTCTTTTGCAGAGAAAGTAAAACCCTGGCGCCGTTTGGATCATGAGCTTATGTTTCCACCGTTGTTGGCAGCTGATTTTACTGAGTTTCCTTTTCTTGTGGTTGATTCTTCTACCCAAACGATTCACATTAAACCAGGAGAATGGGAGGTAAATAAACCCCTGATTTTTCCGGAAGGAGATTATAAGGTTAAGGTTTATCCTGGCACTCAGTTGAACCTTGTCAATGAAGCGTTTATATATTCTGGTTTGCCATTGATCTGGGAGGGAAAAGAAGAACAACCAATTCGGGTCATTAGCACTGATCAAACAGGTCGGGGAATATTTGTCATGAATAGTCTTCGCACTTCCGAATGGTCCCATGTGTATATCCAAAACCAGAAAACGCCAAATATCTATGGCAGAAATCTGACAGGGGCAGTAACTTTTTACCAATCACCCGTGAAGCTTCACGCCGTTTTCATTCATGCGAATCACTCTGAAGATGCTATCAACCTGATTCGTTCGGAATTTGAGATGGAGAATTGCGGTATTTCTCAGGCAGAATTTGATGGGGTAGATCTGGATTTTTGTCATGGCGAAATTCGCAATCTAAAAATCATTGATAGTGGAAATGATGGAATTGATTTTTCAGGTTCGCAAATTGAGGTTAAAGGAATCCATGTGTCCAATTCTGGAGATAAAGGGATCAGTATTGGGGAAGAATCAGTGATTAAGCTGGAAAATGTCAGAATTGAAAATGCTAATATCGGGATTGCAGTGAAGGATTTGTCTGAAGCGGAAATCATGAAAGCAGAATTGATCGATTGTGATACAGCTCTGGCAGCGTATGAAAAAAAGCCTGAATACGGAGGCGGGAAATTAAAATTATCCGAAATAAAATTTCAAAATATTCAAACAAAATATTTGATTGATGAGGGTTCTGAATGTATTTTAGACGGAAAACCAATTCTGTCAACATGGAAAAAAGAATCGCCTTCGTTATTAGTGGAGCCGCCGCCTTCATCGGTCAGGAAGTAGCCCTTTGCAAAGCTTTAATTGAAGGGCTTTATCCCAAAGGGGAAAAAATCAAACCGATTGTATTGGCTGGAGCCAGTTCGGGCTCTCTGAGTTCAGTATTGGTAGACGGGGTACTGCGCAATAAAGCCAATCCCCAGGAAGGTGTTAGTTGGGACCAGATCGAAAATGACATTCTTTTTCCTCTGAAGAATAAAAATATATTCACAAAGGGGATTCTGGCTGGTACCGCAGATGATGTATTGACGACTGTTTTTAAAGGGTATATTCTCAATACCAAACCGCTGCGAAAAACCCTGGAAAAATTTGTCAGCGGTTCTTCGTTTATGGGCTATGAAAAACTGGGAGATGTGCAATCTCATCTTTTTCTCTCATCGGTAAGTCGGGAAACAGCGCTGCCAACGCGTTTTGATAGCCAAAACCCTCAACACAAAGAGCTAAAAATGGTCGATGTGCTGATGGCTTCTACGGCGATTCCTGCGGCTTTCCCGCATCAGGTGATTCAGGGAATGCCGGGCCACTGGACTGATGGCGGATTTGGGACAGATAGTGTGCCCATCGCTCCTTTAACGCAATTGCCGAAATTTGACGAAGTATATGTCATTACTTATGACCACCGTCCGAAAGAGATTAACCAAAAAGAAGATCGGTTTATCGGAAACCTCTCATTTGCCCTCAAAAATATGCTAAGTGCGGCTTTTCCCCTTCAGTTAATGGGAGCGCTGAGCCTCGTCAATGACGAAAGCAAAGCTTTTGTCTATATGCCCGTCGTTTCGGGCAATTACAGTTTCCTGAATTTTGGAGAGATGCAACCTCAGTTTGAGGAAACCAGCCAGTGGGCGGCTCAGAACGATCCTATGCCGGTTAAGGGGTATTTGGAGGGGTTACGGAGTGTCAGGCCTGTTTAGTGTTGTTTTGTAAGAAAAAACACAGAGACGCGGAGGCACAGAGGTATTGAAGGGATTAATCATAAATTGCCTACCTCAGTGCCTCTGTGCCTCCGTGTTTAGCTATTTCGCTCCACCCTCTACAGTTCCAGTTCCTCCTTATTCTCTTCCAGCACCGCGATAATATGGTTAATATGAGCATCCAGCTCAACACCCAGCAGTTCAATCCCTTTGTAGATTTCATCCCGTTCGACCTTGGCGGCGAAGTTTTTGTCTTTGAGTTTTTTCTTGACAGATTTGGGAGTCATACCTGTAATTTTTGTGGGGCGCACCAGCGCGCATGCATACACAAAACCTGTAAGTTCGTCGCAGGCGAGCAAAGCCTTGTCCAGGTTATTGGTGTATTCAACACCCCATTTGGTATAGTGAGCTGAAATTGCATGAGCAATTTTTTCTTCCCCCATTTCGCGGAGTTTGTTGACAATCACTTGCGGATGCTGATCAGGATATTTGTCGTAATCTGCATCGTGGAGTAAACCGGCAATGGCCCATTCATCGGGGTCTTCACCAAATTTTGATGCATACGCTTCCATCACCAGTTCAATTGTCCGGCAGTGTCGAAGAAGAGCCGGACTGTCCATCATGTTGTTGAGTAAATCTCGGGCCTGATCTCGGGTCATGATTTTGAGTAGTTTTGACAGGCAAGTTTAGGATTTGTTAAGAAAAAATCCACTTTTGGGGCAAGAAATCTCATTATTTGATTTGCCTGTTTAAACTATTCCCGTTTGCCTTTGACTCATGAAGCAGAATGAAAAAGCCAGAAGTCAAATTTCAACAGTCATAAGAAAAAGGACTTATAACTTCTGAAATGAGCCTTCTGCCTTTTCTGTTACTACATGGTAAAATTCTTCAGTTCAGGCTTCAGAAACCCTAGTTCTTCTTTTTAGGTCTGAAGTGAGTATCCTCAAAAATAATGATCGTATGCTGCAAACGAGTACTTCCAGTCGTGCGGCGGGTTTCAAAAGACTCTGTCCCAACCTGAGGATTGGTCTGAGTTTGTTGATTGCGAAGAGATTGCTGATTATATTTCGCATCAGCCTGGTTTGTTTGTGGAGTGTTAAAAGCAGGGCCAAAAAGCCACATTAAAAAAGATAGAAAAAATTCCATAGCTGCCAGAATTTTAGGTTACACACAATTACTTATATCCGTACGTTATGAAAATAGCGCTTAAGCTGTGAGGTTACTACTACAATTGAAAACGACGGTTACGTCAAATTGGTGGTCTTTGTGGTAGTTTTTTTTTGTTAAATATTAATAATCAGATACTTAAGTCGTTCTTTCAGTTACACAGAAAATCAGGTTTTTATATAGAGTTATGACATATAAATTTTAAGAATTACATTGAAAACAAAATAAAATCATTATGAAACAAGTTTCAGTCATCGTCGCGATAGTTTCGTTTTTATTGATTAGTTGTGCCAAAGTTCCCTTTACAGGGCGCAAACAAGCCAAACTATTGCCCGAATCTACCATGAACTCGATGAGTTTCACTCAATATGAGGAGTTTCTCAAAGAAAACCCTCCTGTGAACAATACAAATCAGGCCAATATGGTCAAATCCGTAGGCCGAAAAATCCAGCAGGCCGCTGAAAAGTACTACCGTGCAGAAGGTATCAGCAAAAAACTGGAAGGTTTTGCATGGGAATTCAACCTCGTAGATGATCCCACTGTCAACGCCTGGTGTATGCCCGGCGGCAAAGTTGTGGTTTATTCCGGTATTATGCCTATTGCCAAAGACGAAAACGGCCTCGCCGTAGTTATGGGCCATGAAATTGCCCATGCACTCGCCCACCACGGTAACGAGCGCATGTCCCAGCAACTGGCCGTACAGGCTGGTGGTACCGCTGTTGACGTAATGGTCAGAGACAAACCCGAACAAACCCGTAGCATTTTTCAGCAGGTGTATGGAGTAGGAGCGACTGTAGGAGCGATTCTACCCTTCAGCCGTAAGCACGAATCCGAAGCCGATGAAATCGGCCTTTATCTGATGGCTATCGCCGGTTATGATGTAAATGCAGCTTCTCCCTTCTGGGACCGTATGGCTTCTGGTGGAGGGCAGACTCCTCCGGAGTTTTTGAGTACGCACCCTTCGCCGAGTACAAGAAGTGAGAATTTGAAGAAATGGGCACCTAAGGCGATTGAGATGGCGAAGAAGTATCGCTAGGACTGGAAAGCTGCTAAGTACTGGTATTGCGAAATCTTTCCTCCTCTCAGTGGTGAAATATTAAGCGAGAACCAGGAGTCTTCTAACTTCCCTGTCAGGTTTTACGTCTTAGTGACGCAAAACCTGACATAAGTTTATGTTTGAAACTTTTTCTTTCCTATAAATCAACTATTTCCGGATAGATATTATCCCTGATTTCTTTCCTTCCTTAACCCCCAAAATATAATTATAATTTCCATCTGGAAGTTCGCTGAGATCAATTTTTATTTGGTTGCTGAAGCTATTTTGACTTTTGCTCAAAATTAATTGGCCATTTAAATTGTATAGAGAAAATTTTGCAAGTGTTCCTTTTGTATCATACAAAATTGTAAGCTCATTTGAACTGGGTACAGGATAGATAACCATTTTAATATCTTTTTTGTAGTCATTAATAGAAGAAGCCCAGGGTCTGTATTCCCATAAATCACTTAAAAAATTTCCGTTTACATCTTTGCCGATACAAACATACCCTGTATCATCAATTGCAAAACCGCGTGAATTTGATCGAGCTCCATTTGCAAAAGAGCTGATCTGGGTCCAGGTGTTCATTTCAGGATCAAATTCATAATAATCAGATAGTGGGAATCCATTCATTAACTGAAAACCCCCTCCAACAATCGCTTTTCCATTGATTACAAAATAAGATGCCTGGGTCCGGTCAACTCCCGGAAAATCAGCCATTTTAGTCCAGGTATCATTAGCGGGATTATATGCCCATAGATCGTTATAACTAATAGCTCCATTATGCCCTAAACCAATATATACAATACTATCGATCCCAAAAGAAACTCCTGTAGCTCTGGGACCAAATGGGAAATCACTTTTTTGTGTCCATGAATCAGTCGCAGGATTATATTCCCAAAAGTCCTGTCCATACGGAAGATCAGCATTCAGGGCTCCTCCTCCTACATATCCTTTTCCATTTACGCTTGCATATAAACAATTTCTTCCTCCTTTTCCTGGATAACTGCTTTTCTGAGCCCACATGTTTGTAACAGGGTCATAGGCATACAAATCATAAAAAGTATTGGCTTGATTCCATCCGCCTCCCACATAAGCCAGGTTTCCGGCAGAAAAAGCAAATCCTTCAGATCTGGGTGTGCTGGGAAAATTACTCATAGCATTCCATGTGGCACTGCCGGGATCATATTGCCAAACATCACTCAGATGATTGAATCCATCATTTCCTAAAGCGACATATCCTTTTCCATCTAAAGAAAAACTGATAGCATTAATTCTTCCATTGGCCATGGATTGGCTTTGATACCAGGATTGGGAAAAGGATGAAAGCGAAAAAAGAAAAAATAAAATGAAGGGTGTAAATGTTTTCATAATGGATTGTTTTAGTTGTCTTTTACAAATGTGTATCATTGTCAAACTTTCAAAAAAAAGTCTAATTTAACAGGCCTATAAAAATTAAACTGATTTTTCTCATAATGAAGAATGGTTAATCATTTCAATTTATTAAATTTTATATATATAGGGAACCATTTTACTGAAAAATCCTTTGAGCCACTAAATTTATAAAAGCAACAAATAATCTGATGATTTTGTGTCAAAGTCTATCTGAAAAACTTATTAAATAGAACCCTTTTTCTCTTTATATCGGGATTAAATTATCGAATCGGTTTAAGTTAACAATGTTTAGAGATTTAAAGTAATCTATGTCATTTATCTATCAAACATCATTTACTTCCCGGACTTATGAAGTCGATGCGCAGGGATTGGTGAGCCTGCCTTTCATCGTGGGGTATATGCAGGAGGCAGCTGCGCATCACGCCAATGCCCTTGGAGCATCAATGGAAAAATTACGCGCCAAAGGCGTAGCATGGGCACTTTCGCGGATGCGATTGGAAATTTTTGACTACGTCGGAGCCGGTGAAAAAATCGAAGTCCATACCTGGCCTTCAGGTTGGGAGAAGTTTTTCTTCTACCGCGATTACAGGATCTTTAATGCAAAGGGAAAACTCATTGCTCAGGCTACCAGTACCTGGCTCATGTTTGATATCAACACCCGAAAACTGACCTCCAAGCCTGATCTGGCTTCTAATATTCGCCCGCCGGAAGGCGCAAGTCATCTGCCCAAATCTGCCCTGAAAATTCGTTTTCCGGATGAAGTTCATCATTCTAAAACTTTTCCGGTGAACTGGTTTGACCTGGATATTAATCGCCATGTGAATAATATCCGCTATTTTCAGTGGCTCGTGGAATCTTTGCCTACGAAATTTGTGGAAGAACATACCCTTCGTGAAATTGAGCTGATATTCAAAGCTGAAGGGTTACTCGAAGATATTATGACGGTGGATTCGCATTTTGTGGATACGGCTACCTGTGTGCATCGCCTTCAGAATCAGAACGGAAATGAGCTGATTTTGGGACGAACGATTTGGGATCAGTGATTTCCTCCCACAGATAGCACAGATTTCACGGATCGAAACGCTTATCAATAAAATTTATCCGTGAAATCTATGGGAGACATTAAGTATAGCTAAAAAGTTTACTGTAGAGAGATTAATTCTTCCAGATTACCACAATCCTTCTATATTTGTTCAAATTGGAATGAAAAAACCTAAGAACAATGAAGGATCTCATCAAAAATGCCACCCGGTTTGTTATGACAAGCCTGGTGCTCATCGGCTTTAACCTCAGCCCGTTATTCGCTCAGGAAACGACAAAACGACCTCCGATTATCGATGTCCACGTTCATGCGATGAAGTTAAACCCCGCGTTTGTTTCGGAAATGTGTCCCTGGTTTCTCAGCGATATGCCAGGTGCTGATCCGGCTGGTCCTCCTCCTTCTTTTACCAATAACGATTGTGTGAATCCTCTTCAACCTGCTAAATCTGACGAGGAAATGCAGAAAATTCTGCTGGAAAAGGCTGAAAGACTGAATTTGTATATGGTCGCCAGTGGAGATGCTACCATTCTCCACCAGTGGCATAAAGCTGCTCCAAATCGCATAATTCCTTCTCTGGCCATTAGTAATGCAGAACAAATGACAGTGGAGGCTTTTGAAGATTCTCTGTCGAATGGATTTTACAAGGTGATGGGAGAAGTGGCACCTCAATATCAGGGAATGTCGCCCAGTGATATGTCTTTGGATGCATATTTTGGTGTGGCTGAAAAACTGGGTATTCCGGTGGGGATTCACATGGGTACGGGTGGCAATGGGATGATTAATATTACCAATCCCAAATATCGGGCATCGTTGGGGCGTCCGTTTTTACTGGAAGATATGCTGGCTCGTCATCCCAAATTAAAAATCTGGGTCATGCATGCGGGTTACCCGATGATTGATGAAATGATCGCTTTAATGGGTGCAAATGCTTATGTGTATGTGGATCTGGCAGGTTTTATCTGGAGTTATCCTTTGGAAGAGATTCATTATTATTTAAAAAGATTGGTTCAGGCGGGATTTGGGAAGCGCATTTTGTACGGAACGGATTTGATGATCTGGCCAGAATTGCTGGAGACTTCTATCGGTGTAATTGAAAATGCCAATTACCTCTCCGATGATCAAAAAAGAGACATATTTTTTAATAATGCTGTGCG
>JAGQVA010000213.1 GCA_020438265.1 Bacteroidota bacterium | reverse complement strand
CGACCTTTGCCAACCGGAATCAGTTCCATGGGAGTTCTCCATTCTGGCATCACTCCTTGCCCTCTGGGGTATCGAATGGAAAATGGGCCTCCATACTCTGCACCTGTGTACATCAGGTTACGCAATTCTGCTTCGTTCATAGGAGCTGAAACCACCATATTAGGAATACAGCGGAAGTAGGCCAGATCATAAGCTCCATGGTGGGTACTTCCATCAGCACCAGCCAGACCTCCACGGTCCAGACAGAATACTACAGGTAATTTTTGCAGCGCAACATCGTGAATGACCTGATCATAAGCACGTTGCATGAAGGTTGAATAAATATTGCAAAAAGGAACCAGTCCCTGAGTCGCCAGACCAGCAGAAAAAGTAACTGCATGCTGTTCTGCAATCCCCACATCAAAAGCCCGGTCAGGCATTTCTTCCATCATATATTTGAGGCTACAACCACTAGGCATAGCAGGAGTAACGCCCATAATTTTATCGTTCCTCTTGGCCAGTTCGATCATCGTATGCCCAAAGACATCCTGATATTTGGGAGCCTGAGGAACCAAAGACTTTGACTTTTTGATTTCTCCGGTTATTTTGTCGAATAAACCGGGAGCGTGCCATTTGGTTTGGTCTTTTTCTGCGTGCTCATATCCTTTTCCCTTGACTGTAACACAATGAAGAAGTTTGGGACCTTTAATCTCTTTCAGATCACTCATCACTCTGACAAGATGATTGACATCATGTCCGTCGATCGGGCCAAAATATCTGAAACCCAACGCTTCAAACAACATTCCCGGATTTGTTGCAGCGGTAAGACCTACTTCCAGACTATGAGCCATTGCTCGTGCTTTGGGGCCTACTTTATCCAGTTTGCCTAATAATTTCCAAAGCTCATCTCTAAACTTATTATAGGTTCTGGAAGCTGTAATGTCAGTCAAATATTCTTTTAAAGCACCGACATTCGCATCGATCGACATATTATTATCGTTCAGGATTACCAGCATATCAGCCTTTTCCCAACCTCCGTGGTTCAGGCCCTCAAATGCCATTCCTCCTGTCATGGCTCCGTCTCCAATCACAGCAATAATCTGACGATCATCTTCTTTTTTATATGTTTTAGCGATGGCCATACCCACTGCTGCTGAAACAGAAGTAGAAGAGTGTCCTACACCAAAAGTATCATATTCTGATTCGGATCTTTTCGGGAAGCCGGATAGCCCCTTGTACACGCGATTTGTATGAAAATCTTCCCGTCTTTCGGTTAAGATTTTATGACCGTAAGCCTGATGTCCCACATCCCATACCAATTGATCGTATGGCGTGTTAAATACATAATGAATGGCTGTTGTCAATTCCACAACCCCCAGACTTGCACCAAAATGCCCGCCGTTAAGAGAAACAGTAGAAATAACAAAATCTCTGAGCTCTTCGCAGAATTCATATAACTCCTCCGGCTTTAATTTTTTAAGGTCCGAAGGATTGTTTACCTGTGCAAGTAATTTTCCGGGTTCGACTTTCTTCATAGTCTTGAGTTTAGGTCAAAAAGATATGGTTTCAAAAGAACTAACAGAAGATAAAATTTGTTCAAAAATAAAGTTATTTCATTTACTTTCAGATACTAAAAAGAGAAGAAGGTAACCAGTTTCTTCTCTTTTTAGCGATTATTTCGATATTTTCAGACCTTCCAGGTTTTAAAAACCTGGAAGGTCTTTTTATGATCTTAAGCTTTCATCTTCTTTTTGGAAGATTCTTTTACTTCACCAAATGCTTCATTGATGATTTCATTTTGGTGAGCTGCATGCTTTTTATAATAACCTGAAGCCGGGCTGGAACTTGGCTTACGTCCAATATAATCCAGTTTAACTTCATTAAATATTCTTAAGACAAAATTCCATGGGCCCATGTTACGTGGTTCTTCCTGAACCCAGAAAAATTCTGCTTTTTCCCCATACTTGGCAATTATTGCTCTTAGTTGGGGAATGGGCACCGGATAAAGCTGTTCAATCCTGACAATTGCCACATCTTTTCTCTCGTCGGCCTGTTGTTTTTCCAGCAAATCATAATAGATTTTGCCACTACAGAACAATACCCGCTCCACTTTATCTGGTTCACAATAGGTATCATCAATCACTTCCTGAAATCCTCCCTGAGTGAAATCATTCAGAGGGCTTACACAGCCCGGATATCTCAACAGCTTTTTAGGAGTAAATACGATTAAAGGAATTCTGAATTCACGGTGAACCTGTCTTCGGATAACGTGGAAGAAGTTAGCCGGAGTGGTACAATTGACCACCTGCATATTTTTCCGGGCACATAATTCGAGGTAACGCTCTATCCGCGCTGAAGAGTGCTCAGGACCCTGACCTTCATATCCATGAGGCAAAAGCTGAATGAGTCCACTCATGCGCTGCCACTTGGTTTCCCCACTGGAAATATACTGGTCCATTATAATCTGCGCTCCATTGGCGAAATCGCCAAACTGAGCTTCCCAAATAACGATATTATTGGGGTTGGTGATGGAGTATCCATATTCAAAACCAAGTACTCCATACTCCGAAAGCAGTGAATTATAAGCGATAAATTCAGCCTGCCCTTCGCGAAGATGATTTAATGGAATATAATCCTGCTCGGCATCTTCACTAACGATTACTGCATGTCGGTGAGAGAAAGTTCCACGTCTTACATCCTGCCCACTCAGGCGAACAGGAAATTCTTCGAGCAACAAAGTTCCATAGGCCATTAACTCTCCCAGTGCCCAGTCAAGGCGATCCTCTTTCACCATTGTCATACGGTCCTCAAAAAGCTTAATAATCTTTTTATGAGCATTAAAGTCCGCTGGAATGGTATGCAATTTTTCAAGCACTTCCATGAGCAGTGCCTTTTCGACTCCGGTATTGGGGGATGGTTTTTCAAAGTCTTCATTTTTAGGTCTTCGAATTCCTTCCCAGGTTCCGGCCAGGTATGAACCATGCTCCAGACTTACTCTGGCTTTGGCCTCATCGAGTTCTTCCTGAAGTTCCTTCTTAAACTCTTTTTCAAGTTCTCTCGCCATATTTGCTTCTACTTCGCCTGTAACCAGGAGTTTTTCAAAGTAAATTTTGCGCGGATCCGGGTGTTTTTTGATGATTTTATAAAGAAGGGGCTGTGTGAAACTTGGTTCATCAGCCTCATTATGCCCATGACGACGATAACACAGAAGGTCGATAAATACATCTCTCTGGAAAGTCTGGCGGAATTCCATCGCCATGTCGATGGCATAAACGAGGGCTTCTGCATCATCTCCATTCACGTGGAATACCGGTGAGCGTGTTACCTTGGCAATATCAGTACAATAAGTACTGGATCTCGCATCAATATAATTGGTGGTAAACCCTACCTGGTTATTAATCACAATGTGAATGGTGCCTCCCGTTTTATAGCCCTCCAGGAGAGACATTTGGATGACCTCATAGACAATTCCCTGCGCGGCGATCGCTGCGTCCCCGTGAATGAGAATAGGGGCAAGCTTACTGTAATCACCATCATATTTTCGGTCAATTTTAGCTCTGGCTGAACCTTCCACTACCGGATTAACTGTCTCCAGATGTGAAGGGTTAGGCATAAGACTCAGGTGAACATGTTTTCCTGCACTTGTATCGATATCGGCAGAAAACCCGAGGTGGTATTTGACATCTCCCTGGAAAACAGAATCCTGATGTTCAATTCCTTCAAATTCAGAAAAGATCTCGTCGTATTCCTTCCGGAGAATATTCGCCAGTACATTCAGACGACCACGATGAGCCATGCCAATGACAAATTCTTCAATTCCCAGCTCCGCACCCTTCTCAATCACAGAATCCATGGCAGGGATCAAACTCTCCGCTCCTTCCAGTGAAAAACGTTTCTGCCCGACAAATTTGGTCCCCAGAAATTTTTCAAAAATCACCGCCTTATTCAGCATCGTGAGAATATGACGTTTTTTCTCCAGAGAAAATTGAGGCTGATTCTTTGAAGATTCCATTCGGGTTTGCAACCAGTCAATCATATCCGGTTGCCGCATATAACGGAATTCTGCTCCGATTGACTGGCAATACGTCTGCTTCAGCAAATCGAGAATATCTCTTAATTTGGCTGGCCCAAGTCCCAGTTCTGTTCCTGCCTGAAAAACTGTATCAAGGTCATTCTCAGACAGATGGAAATTTTCAAGATCTAATGTAGGTGCATACTTTCGTCTTTCCCTTACCGGATTAGTCTTGGTAAACAAGTGCCCCCGGGTACGATAATCGTTGATAAGATTGAGAACAAAAATCTCTTTAGCGTGAGAATCAGAGATTTTTCCACCTGTTATTTCAGCGGAATCCCCGTCTTCTCCATATTTATTTTGAGCAAATTCAAACCCTTCAAAAAACCTTCTCCATTCATGAGATACAGAATCCGGATCGTTTTGAAAATCCCGATACAGATTCTCGAGAAAGCCTGGTGTAGTATTACTTAGATATGAAAACTGATCTGACATCTGATAATGTAATTATTAATCTGATAATAATTTGAGTATACCCTGCAAAGCTAACTAAATATTATCTTAAGTGTTCGATATAACGCAGAATTCTCCGCCTAAGTGTAAGACAATTTTGGTGCCATGGGGGAGTAAGACCCAAGGGCCAGGTTAGGATATGTTATGAGAAGGACTTAAAAGTAAACGTTGAGATAAGAGGATAGCTAAATTAGTTAGATTAAGGTTCCATGGTGAAGATCCCTCCCTTTGGTCGGGATGCCCACAAACTGTGGGAATTAAACGATTTTGTCAACCAGACAAATAGAAATCATCCTACTTTGAGTAGGCATCCCGACCAAAGGGAGGGATCTTCTCAATAATCCAAATCTGGTAGATTCACCCTACTCCACCGCCCTCAGCGATTCAATCCTCGCAGCCCTGGCCCAATCAGTCATACCACTGATATCATCGACAATTTCTCCGTGAGAATTGATAATATAGGTCTGAGGAATCGAGCGAATCCCCTGAGAGTTGATGGATTGGCGGAGTTGTAAAAACTCGAATCCATAGTCAGGCTTTGACGCTTTAAATCCGCGAATTTTTTCAAGTGGTTCATCTGAGATAAGTACAAAGACATAATCTTCTCCCAATTGCCTGCGAGCTTCCTCCATGGAAGGCATTTCTGCAAGACACGGACCGCACCAGGTAGCCCAGAAGTTCATTACCACCTTTTTTCCCTTGTATTCGGATAAATCTACAAACTGTCCATCAAGACTCTGTACTTCCAGTTTCTCCCACTCCAGGCTTTCAGGATTTTGATTACCCCATAGTCTATATAAAAACGGAATCAGGAGAATTGCATACAGTAAATATATGGGCTTGAATTTCATGCGTCTTCCTCAATCATTAATGGTAAAATAAAAGGTAGTTCCCTGGTTCATTTTCGTCTCAAACCCGATTTCACCACCCTGACTTTCAACAATGTTTTTGCAGATCAATAACCCCACACCCGTTGATTGGCCATGCTCACTAAAGTTCCTGTCAATATTTGGTTTAAACATATCTGCCTGAATATTTTCTGCTATTCCATGACCATTATCTTCAACCTCAATGCGCCACTTTCCTTCCTCGCGCTTCGCACGAATTTCTATTATAACCACTTCTGAATGATTATATCTTATGGCATTACCAATGAGGTTCTGAAATATGGTAATCAGTTCAAACTCATTCGCTTTCACAGAGGGTAACCCTTCAAATTTGATTTTTACATTCCTCTCCTGAATCCGGTACATCAGATTATCCATCACTGATCTTATGACCTTTCCCAGAGAAACAACGTGTTTTCCCTGGTGATTGCCCACCATTGCAAACTGAAGCAAACCCTCAATCATTTTCTGAATCCGGCGAATGTTTACCTCCAGATAGTCTACATCTTCCTTTTGTGATATATGTCCGTTTAAAATCAAAAATTCGCCAATTTTATTGACAAAACTAAGGGTTGATTGTAAAGGATCCTGTAAGGTATGCGACACTGCGAAGGCAAATTCTTCCAGTTGCTGAAAAGACTGCCGAAGATCGTGGTGTAATTTTAACAGCTTTTTCTTCGCTTCTACTCTGTCATTGACAATTTCAACAAAGAGAATTAACCCGCCAATTTTGTCATCAGAATCATACCAGGGCGTAATGACCCAGTCTACATACAACTGAGAGCGAGAGGTGTCCAACAAATCTTCTTCACAAGCCTCCACGACTCCTTTCAGGCATCTTTTATGTGCGTCTTTCCATTTTTGAGGAACCCGGGGAAATATATCATAATGAGATTTACCAATGACATCAGCATCTTCAATTTTATAATCCCGAAGGTATTTATCACTTACCATCAGATAATTCATCTCCCGGTCAAACATGGCTACCGCAACGGGTAAATGTCTGACAAAATACTTTATCTGTTCTTCAGGAGTCAAATGATGATTCGGCAGGGGATCTTTCATCCCTGCTTTTCCACTCTTCAACAGGTTGAGCTTATGCTCCAAATCAGCAATTCGGGCTTTTGCGGTGGTTAATTCCTTCTCTATATCTCTGTTCGCTGCCATGAATCGGATCAATTCACCGGTAAACTCACTTCCTCGTTCAAGCGAACGATCGGATACCGGTTATGCGTCTTCTCGTAATACGGACTATTTTCATAAATAAAATTCAACTGCATCCAGGGAGCCTTTATAAAGGTTGAATCCTGGCCTTTTCTCTCTTCCAGTCTTTCCCGCAATTCTGGATTTTTCTCAAGAATCCGGGCGGCTTCATCTTCAAACACATAAGGAGAAAAATACTCCTTTCGCATCAGGATCGCATCAAAATAATTCCACCTGAAAAAAGCATCCTGTGCTTCCGGTTCAAGTGTGTGGATGATATAGGGATTACGTGTCTGGTTGACGTAAACCACTTTATCTCCGGCATAGAATGGTAGTGTTTGTTTGTCCTTCCTGAGCTTTACTTCTGTATGATAATAATGCCCTTCGTAGGATCTTGTAGAAGTGAGAATGTCAGAGATATACGAAACTTCAACTGAGAGGGTTGTATCGCGTTGAAAGGTGAATATTTCAATCTGATTCGTTTCCAGATTCTGAATGACTCTTTCCTGTCCCTGGGGAATAATGTACGCAAAAGGTTTCTTTACCTTTTTGGTTGTCAAGTAACGATTATAGAAGGGAATCTCTTTTTTCCAGGGAGAATTTCTGTCGTAATAGAGCCTGTTTTGCCCTGTAATTTCGCTGGGTTTGTATTTGGCTTCATACCCTTCAAAGAGGAGATTATCATGATTTTCCTGATCCAGTTGCCAGGCAATATCAAATTCTTTCTGGGTTTTTGCCTGTTCCCGGGCTGCCATTACGATTTTTCCAATTTCCTGATAATTCCCATCAATATGTCCAATCAGACCTTGCATAAATTCATAAGTTGCGTTCACCCGTTCGTGAAATTCTTTTAGCATGTGAGCCTCAGAAATAAAAGACATGGTGTGAAAAAGGGAAGCATAACCGGAAGAATACCTCGGCAAATCCAGGAAATAACTGATTCCGTCATCCGGGGTATTTTTAATGGAATTCACATAAGGACAAATAAGGATATTTTTACTGTCCATATAAGCTTTGAGATCAGGGAGCATTTTCTCCTGCATGTAGGCTCCGATTTTGGGATGCGCTTTATCCGGTTGAGTGGCTATATAGGTCAAAACTGCCGGATAATCGGCTCCATTGGTAGTATGGTTGTCAATAAAAACCTCTGGTTGCCAGGTCTGAAAGATTTCGTGAAATGAACGGGCATTACGGGTATCAGCCTTGATAAAATCACGGTTGAGATCATAGTTTCGGGCATTTCCTCTGAACCCATAGGCTTCAGGCCCGTTTTGATTGGCCCTGCTGCAACAGCCCCGATTCAGTACACCTCCGATATTATAAGCCGGAATGAAAGCGATCACCTG
>JAGQVA010000212.1 GCA_020438265.1 Bacteroidota bacterium | reverse complement strand
CTGGATGAATTTAAGGCGATTATTAAAAAACTTGACCCTGCTGGAAAAATTCGCTCATATCAATCTGAAAGGTTAGGGATCCATTCGATATCATAGAGATTGGGAAATGCATTTTTATTCCCATACATATTGAGTAAATCGTGCGTTAAGGAACATGAAAACGCGATGATTATGTATGTAGCAGGTTTTCTGCGATGTATGGCGAAAAATCCCATCAGGGATTTAATATGTTGGAACGTGCGTTTTTTGCACGTAGAGACGCAATTAATTGCGTCTCTACTGATCCTATTCACCCTGAATCCTATTTCCCTAATTGCTCAGCCATTATTCAACCCTCACATCGTACAAACCATCCACCTGACCTTTCCTGATAATAATTGGGATGCTCAATTAGATTCCCTGAAAGCCCTGGGAGATGAGCGAATGCTCGCGACTTTGGAAATTGATGGAGAAATCTTCGATAGTGTGGGTGTACGCTACAAGGGAAACAGTACGTATGCTTCCAACCGGTTGAAAAATCCCTTTAATATAAAACTGGATCACATTTATCCAACCCAATCTTATCAGGGGATTTCAACCCTCAAACTGGCCAATGGATATGCTGACCCAAGTTTCGTCCGGGAAGCTGTAGCTTATGAAATTCTGGCTAAATATATGCCTGCTCCCAGAGTTTCCTATTTGAGAGTCAATATCAACGGAACTTATCACGGCTTATATGTCAATACTGAGACGATTGATAAATCCTTTGTGGAGGAATGGTTTGGCTCACAAAATCAGGCTTTTTTCAAATGTGAACCTCAGTTTGACAGCCTTCAGCCCGGGTTTTGTCCGCCGGGGAATTATGCTTCGCTTGAATACCTGGGACCTGACTCAGCCTGTTATGAAACCTTTTATGAAATCAAATCCGATGATGGTTGGCATGAATTAATAGAATTGACTTATCAATTGGGAAATAACCCTGATTCCTTGGGGAAAATCCTTGGCATAGACCAGGTATTATGGATGTTGGCTTTTAATGATTTGCTCGTAAATCTCGATAGTTATTCCGGCAAGTTTCGCCATAATTATTATCTCTATCGTGATCATTACGGCGTTTTTCACCCGATTGCCTGGGATTTGAATATGGCTTTTGGAGGATTTAACCACACAGGTACCGGAGGTTTATTAAGCCTCGCTGATATGCAAACGCTTGATCCTTTGCTCCATCAGAATGACCCGGAGTGGCCTTTGATTCATAAAATTCTTTCAAATCCCAAATGGAAAAAACGGTATCTGGCTCATTTCAAAACGCTGCTTTATGAGAATATCACTAATAACTGGTATGTAAACCGTGCGGAAGAGCTTCAGGTTTTGATCACTCCGCATGTACTGGCAGATTCAAATGCCTTGTTTCCTGATGAAGATTTCCTGAATAATATTCATGCCCCTTCTTATCATGGAGGTTTTCGGACAGGAATTTCAACCCTGATGAAACCTCGTGCTGATTTTCTTGTCAATCATCCATTGCTGAAACCCTTTGGACCCAACATTTTTCATCCTGCACATAGCCCTATTTTCCCTGAACCCAATGATAGTGTATTGATTCAGGTAGAAGTAGAAAATGCTTCTAAAGTATGGCTAGGGATGCGTCGGGAGCCATTTGCCCCTTTTTATGAAATATTACTGTTTGATGATGGTTTGCATCATGATGGGAATTCCAATGATAATATATGGGGAAGAATGATTAAGGTTGATTCTGCGAATGTGAGTTATTATATCTACGCTGAACATGACAGTGCCGGGAGATTTTTTCCTTCCAGGGCGCAGCATGAATTTTTAACGATCAAGGTGATTGATACCACACGTTTACCATCGATTGTGATTAATGAACTCATGGCTGATAATGTTTCGACCGTTTCTGACGAGGAAGAAGAATTTGAAGACTGGGTTGAGTTATATAATCGGTCTGATAAGGATATTTCTATGTCGGGTTATCATCTTTCCGATGATTTAAGCGAGCCTGAAAAATGGGCTTTTCCTGATACGATAATTCCGTCGGGAGAATTTCTGATTGTTTGGCTTGATGAGGAAGATGATGAACCTGGTCTCCATGCAAATTTTCGGTTGGACAAATCGGGAGAAGAACTGATTTTGACCGGAGGAGGAGAAAAGGATTCTGTGCACTTCCCTTCACAGCTGGCGGACATTAGTTGGGGACGATTTCCAAATGGAGTTGGTTCTTTTGCATCCATGAATCCTACCTTTGCCCAGGTGAATGATTATCATACGAGCCTGGAACCTCAAAATTCTCCATCCATAAAGATTTTCCCTAATCCTGCGAATCATCAACTTTTCATTGATTTTGGCAGAAATATATCGGGGGAATTGGCCTTATTTGATCTTATGGGTAGAGAAATGTATGGTTTTGAATACAACCACAAAAGCAAGGTGAATATTCCAGTATCAGGTTATGCGCGAGGGATTTATTGGGTAAAACTAAATGGAGAAGTGATAGGTAAGTTTTTGAAGAAGTAGCATTTCTATTCAAAACTAATCAGCAACTGATTTTTCTCCACCGACTCCTTGGGTTTTACATGAATATCAGAAATAATTCCCGCCCCGGATGACTTAATCACATTTTCCATTTTCATGGCTTCGAGGATAAAGAGCGGATCGCCTTGTTCGATCTGGTCGCCCTGATTGACCATAATGGAATGAATCAGACCTGGCATAGGAGCCTTCACATTCTCGATTTTCTTCTTAAAGGCATTTTCCATGCCCAGGGATTTAAGGAGTTTTGCTGCCCGGGATTCGAGCTTTACCGTGCCCTTTTTTCCGTTGATACTAAGCGTTACTTCCTGGTTTTCGTGATCTACTTTCTGGATGAAAATATCAAATTCCCTGTCATTGAGAGTCGCTTTCCACAAATGCTCATTAACGCGTTGAATTCGAGGATTTATTTCCTGCCCATTCATTTTATACCCGGAGCTTTGTTTTTGGATTTGAAACTGGAATGAATCAATGAATGTTTCAATCATGTTAATGCGATTTAGAAAATGTCCTATTCGTCGGGAAATTCTTTATGGTCATCCCGGTCAAATGTAAGTAATAAAGATGGTAATAATAACAGGTTGCTGAACATAGCAATACCCAGAGTCATTGAAGTCAATAAACCAAGCGCCTGAGTTCCTCCAAAATCAGAAGCAGTAAAACAAACGAATCCAAAAAACAGGATGACCGAAGTATAAATCATACTGACTCCTGTATCCTGGAAGGAGTTAGAAATCGCAATGGATACAGTATCCCCCAGCTTTCTTGCCAACCGGTAGCGAGCCAGGAAGTGGATCGAATCATCCACTGCAATACCAAAGGCAACCCCAAAAACGAGAGCCGTGGAAGGCTTGAGAGCGATCCCTGTAAAGCCCATAATTCCTGCAACCATCAGGAGCGGGAGTAAATTGGGTACAAGGCTGATTGCAATCATTTTCCCCGATTTAAATAGCGCTCCCATGATCATAGCAATAATAAAGAAAGCAATCACCAGACTTTTTAGCAGGTTTTCGATTAGTTCATCATTGGCTTTGATGAATATCTGGGTCGTACCTGTTACCGCGACATCATATCTTTCAGGATCAAAAACGGCTTCTACATCTTTACGCACTGCCTCTACCAGTTTTTCCATTTCTAAAGAACCAATATCCCGCACAGAAGCAGAAATTCGGGTTACCTGCATGGTTGAATCTGCCAGGTTTTTTGACAGAGCGCCAGTATTAAAAAAGTCTGTTTTTCTGGCGTAATTGGCTATAAAATTAAATTCATTGCGGGTAGGAAGATCATATTCATCCGGATGCCCTCCAAAGAAGGATTGTCTGAAAAACCGGGCCAGATCTGCGACACTGACACTCCGGGAAAGGTCGTTATATTTGGCAAGACTGTCCTGCATCTCCGCAATATCCTCGAAGGTTTTTCTTTTTAAAACGCCTCTCTTTTTTTGCGTATCAATCAGAATTTCAAAAGGAAGCGCTCCATTAAACCGATCCTCAATATATTTCAGATCCGTCAGGAGTTTACTGTCCCTGGGAACATCATCGACGATATAAGCAACCGGTACCACTTTAAGCAGGCCCCAGGCGGAAAAGGCAGTCAGAAAAAGGCTGATGGTATAAACGACCCATCTGTGTCGGTGAACGACTCTGTCAAGAAAGCGAATGACGATTTCCAGTGTTCTTCGATCCAAATGACGCGTTTGGCTGGGAGTAGGAGGAGGGAGAAAACTTAAAACGATGGGAATCAACAGGAGAGAAATGAAAAAAGCTGAAACCACACTCAATCCGGCTACGATACCAAATTCCTTCAGAGGTTGAATATCGGTAAATGCTAATACTCCCAATCCGACGGCAGTAGTTGCATTGGTCATGACAGTAACAATTCCAATCCTTTCAATGACCAAAATCAGGGACTTGAGCTTATTTTTAGTCCTTCTGAATTCTATATGATATTTGGTAATGAGATACACACAGTTGGGAATACTAATTACAGTAACCAATGCAGGGATCACTCCCGTAATCAACGACATTTTATAATCAAACAGACCGATAAGTCCCATGGAGAATATAATGACAATTCCTACCACAATCATCGGGAAGATTACGGTTGAAATTGATCGAAAAAATAGCGCGAGAGTAATTGCTGTAACGATCAGCGCCAAAACAAGGAAAAGCATTAATTCTTTCCTCACCGTTTCATGCATATTTACCCTCAATACCGGTAGGCCTGCAAATCTGGCCTCGGTATTATACTTATTTGCAAAGGCTTCAATAGGGGCTTCTGCCTGTCTGACAATTTTTATCTTTGCATCGGTATTCAGCAGATCTGCATCAAATGAAACTGCAAGCAGGATGGTTTGCGCTTCTTCATTAAATAACAAGCCCTTATAAAAGGGCAGGTTTTTGATTCGCCGGGCAATAGTGTCCATCTCTTCCTGATTGGAAGGAAGTTTATGCATAATGGGTTCCAGCCGGAAACCTTCAATGGAATCATCCCTGAAAAGGTCGTAAATCCGGGTGAGATTGATCGTGCCAGTAATGCCTTCCTGTGCGTTGAGTTCATCTGTAAGACGATACAGATCAGAAAACATATCATAGCGGAAAATATCGCCTTCGATCGTGGCAACCATCACATTTGCGTCATCGCCAAAATAATCTTGATATTTGAAGTAATCATCTAGCTCGGGGTCATCAGTGAGGATGACATTTTGCATCTGTTGAACCAGCTCCGTCCCCCTGTTTATCCACATAAAAACAGTTGCAAACCCTAATAAAATCAGGATTGGGATTCGCCTTCTTATTATAAACCGAGCAATTGCCTGCCAACCGGGATTCATAAGGGGCAAAGGTAGCAAAATTTCCCCACCAGAGAAGGAAATTGCCTAATGTTTTTATTTTGTGAACAAATCCTGCTAGATTGCCTAAATTGGATTTTTTACGAAAAAGCACTTATGTCATTGAATACAGAACTGTTACGAAAACTGTGTATTACCCCTGGAGCGCCCGGAGATGAAGAGAAAATCCGGCAAATCGTTCGGAGCGAAATCGAATCCCTTGTCGATAAGATTGAAGTGGATAATATGGGAAATTTGATCGCCCTGAAAAAAGGTAGCGGAGATAAAAAGGTGATGGCAGCAGCTCACATGGATGAAATTTCTTTTATCATTACTCATATCGATAAGGATGGATATGCGCGTTTTCATACCCTGGGAGGATTTGATCCTAAGACTCTGACTTCCCAACGTGTAATTGTACATGGGAAGCAAGATCTGATCGGAGTGATGGGTTCCAAGCCCATTCACTTAATGACTCCTGAAGAGCGAAATAAGGCACCACGCATTACGGATTATTTCATTGACTTTGGTATGAAAGGGGATAAGGTCAAAGAAATTATTTCTGTGGGCGACAAAGTGACACGTGAGCGGGACATGGTCGAGCTGGGAGATACCTATTGTACCAAGTCTCTCGATAACCGCATTTCTGTTTTCATTTTGATTGAAACACTTAAAAAAATAGGCACTCCGGCACACGATTTCTACGCTGTATTTACCGTGCAGGAAGAAATTGGTCTGAGAGGAGCCACAACCGCTACCCGTTATATAAATCCTGATTTTGGTTTTGGCCTGGATACAACTATTGCCAACGATTTACCTTCCGCCCAGGATCATGAAAAAGTAACTTCTCTGGGAGCCGGAACGGCAATTAAAATCATGGATTCTTCTGTGGTGACAGACAGCAGGATGGTCAAATTTATGAAAGGTGTGGCAAAAAGACATGACATTACCTGGCAACCCGAGATTCTGGTTGGTGGAGGAACCGATACAGGGGCCATGCAACGTTCCGGCGATGGTGCGATTGTCGGGTGTATTTCTATCCCTACCAGACATATTCATTCAGTAGTAGAGATGTGTCATAAAGAGGATATTATTGGCAGCATAGAACTTCTTACCAGATGTGTGGAGGAGTTGGATCAGTTTGATTATAATTGGGGGTAAGACTCAAAGAAAATACGCTATGGAAAAAGCATTTACAGAAGCGCTTGAATATATCAGAAAACAATATAAGGGAACCCCTGAAATTGGAATTATTCTGGGTACAGGTCTGGGGCGATTGACTAAGGAAATAGAAGAAGAAAAAATCATCCCCTACAATTTTATTCCCCATTTCCCTATTTCCACGGTAGAAAGCCACTTTGGAAGGCTGATTTTTGGAAAAATTGGCGACAAACAAGTGGTAGCCATGCAGGGACGATTTCATTATTATGAAGGTTATTCAATGCAGGAAATTACGTTTCCTGTACGAATTTTGAAGTTGCTGGGAGTAAAAACATTATTTATCTCCAATGCTGCTGGTGGGATGAATAAAAGCTATCAGAAAGGAGATTTGATGATTCTGGATGATCATATCAACCTGCAAACGCATAATCCACTGATAGGACCAAATCTCTCGTCTTTCGGGCCACGGTTCCCTGATATGAGCGAACCCTATGACCAGAAACTGATTCAAAAGGCGCTGGATATTGCTAAAGAGAAAAATTACCGCGTTCATAAAGGCGTGTATGTTGCAGTAACGGGTCCCAACCTGGAAACCCGTGCCGAGTACCGTTTCCTTCACCGTATTGGAGGAGATGTGGTAGGTATGTCCACGGTACCAGAGGTGATTGTGGCGCGGCACATGGGTATCAGAACCTTTGCGGTTTCTGTGATTACAGATATGTGTGATCCGGATAATCTCGTGCCTGTAACGCTTGACGAGCTACTGGAAGCAGCGAATGAGGCTGAGCCGAAAATGACTTATATTCTTTCACGATTGATTAAGGAATTGGATTAACATATACTGTCAGAGAAGAGCGAGGGATTTGGCTTAACTTCCAAAAGCAACTCGTAACAATTCTTTCACAGAAAACGCCTAAATTTGCAGCCTAATACGCAAAATTATGGATTCAAAAACACCAGTGATGATTATCGGAACAGGGTCCGAGGCACGCATTGCCCTCGATGCAGCGAATGCCCTGGATGTGTTGGTTTATGGATTTTTAGCTACCGAAGAAGAAATGCTCAATAAAGAGCTGAATGATATTCTGGTTATCTCCAAACTGGGCAAACAAGATAGTGACACGCTCCTTCAGGATGAAAATATGAAACTGGTCATTGCAGTCAAAGACCTGGAGAAACGCCATGATGTGATCGAACATCTTGAGGATAAAAAACCGGAAATTATTAACGCCATTCACCCTTTTAATTCCATTTCTCCAACCATTAAACTGGGAAGAGGAAATCTTTTTTATCCGGGTGTGATCATTCATCCCAATGCGATGATCGGTAGTTTTAACCTGATAGAAAGTCAGGTTTCTATCGGTGCTGATACACAGATTGGGGATTATTGCACCATTCAGGCCGGGGTAAAAATCGGGGATAA
>JAGQVA010000211.1 GCA_020438265.1 Bacteroidota bacterium | reverse complement strand
CGGTTGCTCATTGTCTCTTTATTCCGTAATATTCCCCTTCCAAATTTTACATTATGAACCGAAGACAAGCCCTCCAGAATCTCGCCCTGATCTCAGCGGGAATTGCCCTGTTACCGGCCTGTGATTTTGAAACCTGGCCGGAATATGAACATATTCCACTGGAAAGCGATCACAAAAAACTGATCAAATGGCTCACAGAAGCGATTATTCCCAAAGGAGAAATTGAGATCGCCACACCAGAACCTCGTGCTCATTTTGTCCTGACAATGGTCAATGATTGTTATGAATCCGAGGATATAGAAAAATACCGTACAGGTATACAAAACCTGGCTCAACATCTGAAAGAAGCCGGAACAGGCTCTCTGAAAGGCCTAAATCCTGAGGAAAGTGATCAGTTGATTGTCCAGCTGATTGGCGATGAGTCACTCGACGAAAACATTCGTTATTTCCTTCAAAATACCCGAAGACTCAGCATTCAGCACTTTACGTCTTCCCAGTATTTTATGGAAAACCACCTCGATTTTCATTTCATACCCGGCTGGTATAATGGCTGTGTTCAGGTATAATTATTCTCCTATCAAACTAACTCAATAAGATGCCACAAAATAATACTCATCAATTTGACGCCATTGTCATCGGTGCCGGTATGTCCGGCAGTTTTGCTGCCAAAGAATTTTGCGATAATGGCCTGAAAACACTTTTGCTTGAAAGAGGCCGCGATGTCAAACATAATGTAGATTATCCTACTACCAATATGCAGCCCTGGGAATTCAAACACCGCAACCGGCTGCCTCAGCAGGTGATTAAAGACAACCCCGTTCTCAGCAAATGTTACGCTTTCAGGGAAGATGCCATGCATTTTTTCGCCAGTGATAAAGACCACCCTTATATTCAGGAAAAACCTTTTGACTGGATCAGAGGCTATCAGGTCGGGGGAAAATCGCTGATGTGGGCACGTCAGGTTCAGCGCTGGAGTAATTATGATTTTGAAGGTCCTGCTCGTGATGGATTCGCAGTGGACTGGCCTATTCGTTATGAAGATCTGGAAAAATGGTACACTCACGTCGAGCAGTTTATCGGAGTTACGGGAATGAAAGATGGGCTGGATACCCTGCCTGATGGAGATTTTTTACGTCCATGGGAACTCAACTGCGTGGATAAATATTTTCAGGATATCATTAAAGAGAATTACAGTGATCGCCATTTGATTTATTCGCGAGCCGCTCACCTGACTGAATCAAAGCCTATTTTTGTGAAGCAGGGAAGAACTCTGTGTCAGTCAAGGAATATTTGTCAGCGTGGTTGTCCTTTTGGCGGATATTTTAGTGCCAATTCAACTCTGATTCCCTGGGCTTTAAATACAGGAAATCTTACGCTGAGACCGCATTCCGTGGTTCATTCGATTATTTTTGATGAAAAACTGAATAAAGCAACCGGAGTAAGAGTGATTGATGCACAAACCAAGGAAACAACGGAATACTTCGCAAAAGTTATCTTCCTGAATGCTGCGACACTCAACTCAAATCTGATTCTTCTGAATTCAACTTCTGACCGGTTTCCTAATGGTTTGGGGAATGATAATGGGTTGATGGGAAAATACGTTGCCTTCCACAATTACAGGGGTAATATCAATGCAGTGCATGAAGGCCATCAGGAATTTACCACTACCGGAGGAAGAGCTACCAGTATGTATGTCCCCAGATTTAGAAATGTTTACAAACAGGAAACTGATTTTCTACGCGGTTATGCAGCAGGTTTTTATTCCGGAAGGAGTCGTCCGCTGGTAGCTGAAGGAGTTGGGAATGAACTGAGAGACAGTCTGCTAACAACGGGTGCTCAGGGTCCCTGGTACGTCAATTCACACATGATGGGAGAGACCATTCCCAAGGAAACCAATTACGTAGCGCTGGATCAGGGAAATATTGATCAGTGGGGACTTCCCATGCTCAGGATCAATGTCGATTATGACGAAAATGACGAAAAAATGCTTCAGGACTTTTTTGAGCAGTTTACAGACATGTTTGAAAAAGCGGGCTTTACCAATATCAGGACAGGAGATAATGGCCGTGTGCCTGGCAATGACATCCACGAAATGGGAGGAGTGAGAATGGGCAATAATCCGGAAACTTCCCTGCTGAATAAGTGGAATCAGCTTCATCATTGTCAGAATGTATTTGTTACGGATGGCGCTTGTATGACCTCAACTTCGACGCAGAATCCGTCATTGACCTTTATGGCGCTGACCGCAAGAGCAGCGAATTATGCGATTGAGCAGATGAAGAAGGGGGAGATTTGAGGGTAGGGATGAATATTTAACACAGAGGCACTGAGGGAAGAGAAACTAGTTAATGAGCTTATGTGGGAGCATTTTAGGAGGCCGCTAGGTCTCCAAAGTAGGTAGAAAAAGCGACTTCCCCTTTATCCCCCGGATTTTGCGCCGAATCGGCGCAAAATCCGGGGGTATTGAAATGCCTGGCTTTTCTACCCACATTTTGTACCTACGGCACAAAATTCGACATTTCAACTAGCGATTCACATAACTTTTGGAGTTTTAAAATAGGTTGAATTTTAAGAAAAACCCTAAATCTTAAACATAAACCCCTCCGAAACCTTACGGTCATACTTCTCCTGGTCAAACTGATACAACCACGAGCCTTTGCGTGAGGATTCCTTGTCTTTTTCATCCAGTTTCACAAGAATATCGAGAGAGCGAAACTTATTGATAAAATTTCGTTTGTCCAGGCTGGTATCCCAGATGGATTCATATAATTTCTGGAGCTGCCGCATGGTAAATTTTTCCGGAAGAAGCTCAAAACCAATGGGTTTGGTGGAAGCTCTGTACCGCAATCGGTTGATCGCTGCATGAACCATTTGATCATGGTCAAAAATGAGGGAAGGAGCATCTTTTACGCTAAACCATTTAGCTGAATATCCATTGCTGAATTCATGATTATGGTCTTCAATATTGATCAAAGCGTAATATGCGATCGAAATGGTTCTTTCTCCCGGATCCCGATCCACAGCATCAAAGGCGGAAAGTGCCTCCATATAAATATTGTGAATACCTGTCAGGCTGTATAAAACTCTTGAAGCTGCCTTATCCAGGGTTTCTTCTTTTTTCAAAAACCCACCAATTAATGACCATTTCCCTTTTTCTGGCTCAAAATCTCTCTTTACTAATAGTATCTTAAGATCTTCGTCCCCAAATCCAAAAATAATACAGTCAACTGCAAGCAAGAGTTTATCTTCAGCACTATAACTACTTAGCATAATCTTTCTGTTTTGGACCAACGAAGGTAATACTTTTTCATTTTTTTGCGAATTTAAGCGCCAGATCTTAAAATTTTTCGATACATTTGATAAATGTGATTGATACACTTATATTTACAAAAAACTACTCGCAATGAAAAAATACCCTCTTCTTCTCTTTGGGATCTTATGTATCACCATATCGTTGAGTTGGGCTCAACAAACCGTTCTGGAGCTTGACGCTTCCCAATCTGTAGCCAAAATCCAGCCTACCATGTATGGAATCTTCTTTGAAGATATCAACTTCGCAGCTGATGGTGGTCTGTACGCCGAAATGGTTAAAAACCGTGGTTTTGAGTTTCTGGAACCTAAAATGGGTTGGTTAGAACCCAAAAGTGACCGTTTTTCCCTGAATGAAAAATCAGGAATTTCAACCATTATGACAACTTCGGATAATGCGGCGAATAGAAACTTTAACCGGATTCTGGTAAATAATTCTGAAGGTTATGAACTTATCAATGAAGGATTCAGAGGAATGGGAATCAAGGAAGGGGCTACTTATAACCTTTCATTGGTGGCTGCCAAACATTCCGGAAATATCTCTGGAATCATTGTTCAATTGATCGATAAGGATGGAAAAAGCCTGGGAAAAACCGAGATAACCCCTACAACCACCGAGTGGAAAAAATACTCCGCACAGATAACAGCTACCGCAACCGAAGCCAAAGCAAGGCTCAAAATTACTTTTAAAGGAACCGGAACCATTGACCTGGACATGATTTCTCTTTTTCCGCAGGATACCTGGAAAAACCGTCCCGGAGGTCTGAGAAAGGATTTGGTTCAACTGCTCTATGACCTTGAACCCGGTTTTCTGCGTTTCCCTGGTGGCTGTATCGTTGAAGGGCGTACTTTAGCCCAAAGATATCAGTGGAAAAAAACTGTGGGTCCGGTTGAAAATCGTGAGTTATTAATCAATCGATGGAACACCGAATTTCGCCACCGCCCTACCCCGGACTATTTTCAGACTTTTGGAGTCGGATTCTTTGAATACTTTCAGTTATCTGAAGACCTGGGAGCAGAACCCTTGCCTATTTTGGGTTGCGGAATGGCTTGTCAGTTTAATACAGGAGAATTGGTTCCTCTTGACGAATTAGGACCTTATGTTCAGGATGCCATTGACCTGATTGAATTTGCGAATGGCCCTGTTACTTCTCCCTGGGGAAAAGTAAGAAGTGATATGGGACACCCGGAGCCATTTAATATGAAATATATTGGAATAGGCAATGAGCAGTGGGGACCAGAATACATAACACGTTACAAAATATTTGAAAAAGCGATTAAGGAAAAATACCCGGAAATTACCATTGTTTCAGGAAGTGGTCCTTTTCCTGATGGAGAGCAATTCGAGTATGGAATGGAAGAACTCAAAAAACTGGACGCTCCCATCATTGATGAGCATTATTACCGCCCACCGGAATGGTTCAGAGAAAATGCTACCCGATATGATAGCTATGATCGCAATGGTCCCAAAATTTTTGCTGGAGAATACGCCGCTCAAAGTGTAGCCATCGCCAGCCCTGATAATAAAAACAACTGGAATTGTGCCCTTTCTGAAGCAGCTTATATGACTGGACTGGAACGAAATGCAGATGTAGTCGTGATGACTTCCTATGCGCCTCTCATGGCTCATGCTGATGGATGGCAGTGGACCCCCGATATGATTTGGTTTAATAACCTGGAGTCTTACGGAACAGCCAATTATTATGTCCAGAAACTCTATGCCAATCACCCAGGTACTGATCTTCTGTCAATTACCAGTGACGGGCAAGCAGTTACAGGGAAAAATAAACTGTTTGCCTCTGCGGTCAAAGACGCGAATAAAAAGGAACTTATTATCAAAGTGGTTAACACTTCAGAGAATAGCCAGGAGATTTCTGTAAATCTAAAAGGAGTAAAAACAGAATCCGAAGGGACTTCCCTTACCCTGACATCTACAGATTTGGAAGCAGTTAATTCGTTTGACTCTCCGAAAAAAATCAGTCCGAAAGAAGGTAGTTTCAACATAAAGAAACGCGTTCTTGCGGAAACCATTGAACCTTATTCTTTCGTGGTTTTCAAACTGAAGATTAAGTAATTTGCTAGCATTCATGTTTAAAAACCAGAAGGATGAAAAATTATGTTATAGGATTAGATTACGGTTCCGATTCCGTTCGGGCTGTATTGATTGATACAGAAAATGGGGATACACTGGCCTCTCATGTTCACTGGTATCAAAGATGGAAAGAAGGCAAATATTGTAAAGCCTCTATCAATCAGTTTCGCCAGCATCCATTGGATCATATTGAAGGGCTGGAAAACGTCATCAAAGCTGTCGTCAGAGAAAGTGGTGTAAACCCTGAGACCGTTAAAGGAATTTGTATTGATACCACAGGCTCTTCCCCCGTGCCTGTTACCAAAGAAGGAATTCCTCTGGCCATGACCGAGGGTTTTGAGGAAAATCCCAACGCAATGATGGTGCTTTGGAAAGACCACACAGCCATTAAGGAAGCCAATGAAATCAACGAGCTGGCAAGAACCTGGGGAGGAACAGATTTCACTAAATACGAAGGAGGAATTTATTCATCAGAATGGTTTTGGGCCAAAATTCTCCATGTCATTCGTGAAGATGATGCAGTTAAAAAAGCTGCTCATACCTGGCTGGAGCATTGCGACCTGATGACCTGGCTATTAATTGACCATGATGATCTGCCCTCTTTCAAAAGAAGCCGTTGCGCGGCAGGACATAAAGCCATGTGGCATGAAGACTGGGACGGATTACCGCCTGAAACATTTTTGAAAAAACTCGATCCGGAACTTGCCTCTCTGAGAAACAGACTTTATGAACTCACCTATACCTCAGATGAAGTAGCCGGAAATCTGACTCAGGAATGGGCTGATAAACTCGGCCTGACTACCCATACAGTCGTTGCAGTTGGTACCTTTGATGCGCATGCCGGAGCCGTAGGAGCCAGAATTGATGAGAATACACTGGTTAGAGTCATGGGAACTTCTACCTGCGATATTATTGTTTCTCCCAATGACGTGGTTGGAAGCAATACAGTGAAAGGAATTTGCGGGCAGGTTGATGGTTCGGTCATCCCGGGAATGGTAGGACTCGAAGCAGGCCAATCCGCTTTCGGAGATTTATTAGCCTGGTTTAAAGATGTGCTTTCCTGGCCCATTGACAATCTTGTCATGGATTCAGCTCTGCTTACTGAAGAACAGAAACAAGATTTGAAAGCAGAAATTGAGAAAAATTTCATCCAAAAATTAACCGAACAGGCAGAAAAAATTCCTCTTTCAGAAAGCATTCCTACCGCCCTGGACTGGATCAATGGTCGCAGGACTCCCGATGCCAATCAGGAACTAAAAAGTGCTTTCACGGGCCTGTCATTAGGTACCAAAGCACCTCATATTTTCAAGGCGCTGGTCAATGCGATTTGTTTTGGTTCAAAGGAAATTGTCGACCGGTTTGAATCAGAAGGGGTAAAAATCAATCAAATTATCGGAATCGGTGGAGTTGCCAGAAAATCGCCTTTCATTATGCAGACTCTGGCGAATGTGTTGAATAAGCCTATTAAAGTAGCTGAATCAGATTATGCACCGGCTCTGGGAGCGGCTATTTACGCTGCTGTCGCTGCAGGAATTTATCCCAATGTCATCGAAGCCAGCAAAAAAATCGGGAGTCCCTTTGAGGCTGAATATTATCCTGAAAAAACAAAAGTGGGCCCCTATGCTAAACTCATGGCCGACTATAAACAATTGAGCGAATTTGTTGAAACAATTACCAACGCTAAACATACATAGCATGAATTCCAGCTATCAATCATTAAAAGAAGAGTGTTATGAGGCCAATATGCAGCTCGATGCATTAGGTCTGGTGATTTATACATTTGGCAATGTAAGTGCCGTGGACCGCAGTAAGGGAGCTTTTGCCATTAAGCCCAGTGGCGTACCTTATGAAGATTTACGCCCTGAGGATATTGTCATTGTTGATTATGATAATCACATCATTGAAGGAACGATGCGCCCTTCTTCCGACACCAAAACCCATGCTTTTTTATATAAAAACTGGGAAGGAATTGGCGGAATTGCCCATACACATGCGACCTATTCTGTTGCCTGGGCTCAGGCTCAGAGGGATATTCCCATCTTTGGTACGACTCACGCTGATCATTTGACTGCAGATATTCCCTGCGCTCCACCTATGCGGGATGCGCTCATCGAAGGAAATTACGAGCACAATACCGGGATTCAGATCCTTGAGTGTTTCGAGGAAAAAGGACTTGATCCCATGGAAGTGGAAATGGTATTGCTCGGCAATCACGGTCCATTTAGTTGGGGAAAAAATGCAGCAAAGGCAGTGTACAACAGCAAAGTACTTGAAGAAGTTGCCCGAATGGCTTATTTAACCCTTCAGATTAACCCTAATGCTCCAAGGCTCAAAGATGCACTGATTAAAAAGCATTTTGAACGAAAACATGGGGCAAATGCCTATTATGGTCAATAATTAACAAAAAACTACCCTAATCTAAGATAAAACATGCAAAACAAGGAGATTTGGTTTATCACCGGAAGTCAACATTTGTACGGTGACGAGACCCTGAAGCAGGTTGCTTCAAATGCGGCTGAAATTGTAAAAGGATTAAATGCTTCCGGTGATATTATTA
>JAGQVA010000210.1 GCA_020438265.1 Bacteroidota bacterium | reverse complement strand
AGCTTAGAGAAAATGCAATTGTCGCTTTTGACCCTGATGGAAGTGGATGGTCGGTGATTGCCAATGACAAATTCCGCACGCGTCTTCCCAAAGATGAGATTGAAACCTTTGAAGGATCTGTCGGCGGAAAAACTATTTGGCAGCGTATGCGCGACGCCAATGTTCCTGGCGTGAGTGTGGCAGTAGTCATTAATAACCAGCTGGCCTGGTCTACGGGTTATGGTCATCTGGCGGATGGTGCAGATGCGGCTGCTCATCCGGAAAGTATGTATCAGGCTGCTTCCATTTCCAAGGTGGTTACTGCTATTGGTATTCATCAGTTGGTGGATCAGGGCCTGATTAATCTGACGAGTGATATTCAGAATAACCTGAGCGTAAACATTCCGGCCAGAAACTGCTTAACCGGCAATCCGGCTATCATTCTTAGCGATGTATTGACTCACCAGAGTTCGGTGATGGGACGCAGCACGACTTTTCCATTGGACAGTTGCAGTAATTTTGGCTCTGGAGGAGGAGGATATGGCGGATATGCTTCTACGGGAAGTTTGCCTACCTTAAACCAGATTATCACCGGAACCGGGAATACGAATTCTTCCCCAATAACCCGATCTCGTAATGCGGGAAGTTTTAGTTATTCGGGCGACGGATACACCTTATTACAAAAACTGGTCGAAGACCTGACCAACCAGTCTTTCAGCACCTGGATGCGCGATAACGTACTGGTTCCTACGGGTATGGATGACAGCTATTTTCAGACCGCCTTACCACAAAAGTATTTCGACTCACGTCAGGTTGCTGCCGGTCATGATACCAATGGGAATCGTATCGATGGCGACCGCCGTCGTTATCCCGAATTTGCCGCTGCGGGTCTTTATTGCAGCGCGGAAGATTTGGCGAGAATGGTTATTATGCTGAATAATAATGGAACGGCTGGCAATAACCAGGTATTGAGCCAGACCAGTCGTAATAATCTTGTACAAAATGGTATTGGCGTATTTCGCAGCGATGGAAGTATAAATGCGAATAATAACTTCTACACCCATGGCGGCACCAATGCAGGATTTAAAGCGATTTTTCTGGGATTCCCTTCGATTAATGCGGGGATTGTGGTCATGACAAACGGGGATTCCAATGTATCCAATTTCAGGTCTGAGGTTGCTCAGGCTGTGATTAATGCTTATGGGTGGTAGAATATTCAATTTTGAAAAATCAGGGCTTGGCTTTAGCTAAGTATGTGATTAGCATCGTTCATAGGTTCCTCGTTTCACTCGGAATGACGTACCATCATTTTGGTATGCACGCCGCTGATACGGCGGTGTGCCTTCTAACGGGCTGGCCCGTCATTTCGACCGAAAGGAGAAATCTATGTACTTTGTTGATCAAAGATCATATAAAGACACTATACATATCCTTCGCCAAACCCGGATTTTTATTAAAAATTATTTCGTAAATTCATCCAAATACCTGAATCATCACCTCCAAATATTACGAACATCCCGTCTCAAATGAAAGCCGTCGTTATTTACGAAGACGGTGGGCCTGAAATGCTCAAACTTGAGTCCAGGCCGGTTCCACAACCAGAACCAGGAAAAACCTTGATTCAAGTAAAAGCCTTTGGACTTAACCGCAGCGAAATGTTTACCCGTCTGGGACATTCAAAAAAGGTCGTTACTTTCCCAAGAATTTTAGGCATTGAATGTGTCGGGGAGATCGTAGATTCTCCAGGAGATCAATATGCAGAAGGCCAGCAAGTTGCTGTAATTATGGGAGGATTGGGAAGAGCTTTCGACGGTAGTTATGCTGAATATACCCTGGTTCCTGATGACATTATCATCCCCTTTCAGTCCAACCTTCCCTGGGAAATTCTGGGAGCTGTTCCGGAGATGTGTCAGACTGCAAATGGTTCTTTGGAAATAAGCCTTCAGCTCCAACCAGGGGAAACGTTGCTGGTACGCGGAGGTACTTCTTCGGTAGGAATGATGGCCGCTCAATTGGCAAAACTCAAAGGTTGCACCGTTTTTAGTACGACCCGAAGTATGAAAAAAGCAGATACACTCAAATCTATCGGTGTAGACCAGGTAATTATCGATCAGGGCGAAATAGCCACAGAAGTACGAAAACTAAAGCCAGAAGGAGTAGATAAAGTTCTTGAACTCGTGGGAGGAAACGGAATTAGAGATTCCCTGAAATGTGTCCGCAAACACGGGATTGTCTGCCAGACCGGTTACCTGAGTAATGATTGGCGAATAGATGGTTTCTCCCCTTTGGGCGAAATTCCCTCTTCCGTTTATCTGACCAGTTATGCAGGAGAAAATAATGATTTGTCTCCGGAATTATTACAATCTTTCCTCAATCATATAGCATCAGGCAAATTAAATCTGAATATTGACCGGGTTTTTCAATTGGATCAAATCGTCGAAGCGCATCGATACATGGAAGAAAACCGTGCTAGCGGGAAGTTGGTCGTGGTAAACTGACTCACAACAAATATTTGGCATCTATTCTGGTGATCAATCTCATTTTGGCAGGTATGAATTCTTTGTATGTTAGGAGGTGAAAGAGATTCCTATCTATGCTGTATTACTCTAACATCTCCTTAATTGCTCATCAGGGAAAAGACCTCCAATTAATTTAAAAATGAGACTTTATAGCGTTTTTATTGGCATATTATTACCATTCTTATGGTCCAATACTCTGTTTTCTGCTTCCTCAAGCAGTTTCAAAACTCAGGAAGAAATAAAAAAATACCTGATCATCTCAAGATCGGACTCTCATATTGAAAGGAAATATGAAGAAGGGAGCAAACTCTCTATTTGGCTAAAATCCCGGCCAGATCAGCCCATAAAAGGCAAACTTTTAATCTATGATAAGCATACTATTATGGTAAATGATCACGCAATTATTCTTTCGGATATCTCTCGAATCGACATACAGAAAAAGTCTAATGCTATAGCCCGGATCGTATTATTCTTATTTGCACCAATCGCCATAATAGCTGGTTATGCCTTAGCATTTACCAATATTGCCGATGGGTATTTTGGTCTTGGCGTAATGGCAGTTGGGCTTTTTAGCTTTATTTTAGCGCTCCTCAGCTGGCCTTTGAGCTATCATACAGGAAGAAAATGGCACCTTTCTACTCGTTCTGAAAAACGGGTAAAAAAGATGAAAATATAAGACAGCGTTTTCTGCTTGAAATAGAGAACGCCTTTCTTACAACTATTCCGATCCGGAAACTAATACTCTATCTCATAGTATATAGCCTGAGTTTCAACTCCATTAATCGAAATAACCCCATTATCTATCGGTAAGGTTTTTCCAGTCCGGCGACCAACATGATCGAGAATATTCACTGTGGGAGTACCTTCTCTTTTTAAGGTAATATCCACCAAAACCGGCTCTAACAAAATTGGCGCTTCACCAACTTCCAGTAGCTCTGAATAATCTTCATTATACCTCATTCCGGTATTCGCAGCCCTCGCAATGGTTGTAATCAGAATACTTTGAGAATTCTGCAGGTTTCTGTCTTTCTCTAATGCAGTAACCAGAACTGTCGCAAAAGGATTCTTTACAGTTATTTGCACATCATCTAAATCGTGATTCTGATCAGCAGCAAACCCCACCACAGCCTTGAAAGCAGGTGTATTCGCAGTAAAATACCCTTCCTCAGCATAATTCCAGTAAAGCTGTCCAGTAACTGATTTGACCCATTTCTCCTCCTGATTCCAGAGATTTGGAATTTCCGGATGTACTGTTTCCTTAAACGTATCCGTAAAAGCTACCGCAACTTTCCCGGCAGCCATTATTTCCGCTGGCACATCACCGGTAATGTATTTATCGTCATACCCTTGCTCCACAGTTTCATAAAAACCCAGTTTCCCGTCAGTCAGACTGGGAACATGTACATTTCGCGTAGAAATGACCTCGCTTTCCTGAATATCATTGCGATAAATCATTCGGGATATGGCTGGATAAAAAGTCAATTGAGTAGGGGAATTCACATTATAAACTCCTGGCGTGTGAATCGTCTCGGTAAATTCGGGGTGATCACTTCCAAAGTGAAAAGATGCATCCCAATCCTGTAAACCCATACCATAAATTCCAATAATCGGCACCGCCTCAGCCACCCATTGATTGGGAATCAGGCTCATCCACTCGGAAAGCGAAAAAGGGCGGTCAATTACTTGCTGCATACCTGTGCTTAATAAACCCGAACCAGGACGGGAAAGCATCGGAGTGGTTTTTACTTTTCCCGGTACCAAACGATGGCCCGTACCTCCACCCCAGTAATTATGCCGATCAATCATCCCTGCCTGATAATCCGCATGTAAATTGTAATAATGAGAGATCCCTGTTCCCGCCTGCCAGCAAGAACCTACGATTACTCCTCGATAACCTGTTGCTCTTATAGCTGCAACAAATCTTTCATAAAACTCATTTTGCTTTTCGTAGAGAAAGGTCATTTTATCCAGAATATGCCTTTGTATGGGACGCTTTTCCTGAAAAGCAGCCTCATATTCGCTGGAGAATAGACCATGATTTGGATTAGGGAAAACATTCTGTTTGGCGAGACTTTCCCCTTCAGGAATCGTGTTTTTTCCCCATGCCGCCTTCCATGCCTCTTCATTCTTGTATTTTTCCATTAGCCATGTAGAAAACTGCTCGCAGAGCAAAGCCCGGTAAGTAGGCGCCTGTTCCAAAGATCGGCCAATAGCACCCCAAAATATATTATCCTCATTTTGCAATTCAATAAAAGCCAAAGCAGGATCATCCGCATAACGAAGGCCAGTTAGAGGATTGTGATGTTCCAGCATTCCTTCAGTCAGCCGAATACTCAAATCCTGTAAGTCCGGAGCAAAATTAATCAGGCTGGAAGTAGTTCCATTCAGGTGGCTCCAGGGATATTCGAGACTGGCGATTTCGCGATAGTTTAACAAGGAAGCACTATCAGCAGGCATCACTTTATGTCCGTAAATATGCGACCAGCCATAATATATTCCCTTTTCTCTCAAAGCCTGATTGAAATAATCAAAGCTTGCATATTTTTCCTCCCTCAAAACGGTAGATTCACTTTCCTGAAAAGCGTGTCTGGTGAATTTGTGGAAACGCACTCCGTTTACCCCGTATTTCGCCAACTGATTCACCCATTGATCTACAGTTGACTGATCCGAGAAAGGGCGTCCACTGCTGATATTTACTCCCCAGAACTTAACCGGCGTTCCATCTTCAAACTGAAGGTCATCACCATTTATCTGGAGAAATCCATGTTTGCCCGCAGGAGCATCCAGCCAGCCGGAGGCATCGATAACACTTTCGGAGAAATCTTCATTGGGTTGGAAAGGAAACCAGCCTGCGTATTCGGCTTTTTTGGGGGGAGTGCAGGCGATAATGAATATGATCAGGAATAAAATGGGAAATGGAAATGTTTGGGAGTTCTTCATTACGGAGAGGTATTTTTTGTAATGAGAAGTAAGGGAAAAGTGGGGGGATTTCTGTGCAGTACACTTATGCTTTAGCCTTCTCAATAAAATGCGCTTTTTAATATTGTTGTAGAGTGTTTTTATTCTTCATCTCTCTACCATACACTTTATAAAAACCTCCCACAGATATCACAGATTCCGCAGATAAATCTCGTTACTAAGCGATTAAATCCGTGAAATCAGTGTAATCTGTGGGAGAAATTAAGTGTAGCTAAAAAGTGTACGGTAGAGAATTCTTCATTGCATTATTCTAAATCGTCAACTGGTCGAGGAAGTCTTTCATACATATTCAATCCTTAGGTAACCAACCATCCTCAAACAGAATGATATAGTTGGCTAGTTCTTCTTTTCTGTCTATACCATCTAAATCAGTACAAACTAGTTTCAATCTTTCATAGTCGGTGGCTTCAGGTAAACAAGTAGCAAAAAAGCATTGCCAAAAAGTATCGGCAAGTGATTTGCCTTTATGCCAGGTAGTCATAACTTCTAATTCAGAGTGATTTTCCATAATAACCATAGTTTCATCAAACCAATCATGTAATAATTCTCCAAATTCTCCGTGCCCTTTAAATTCAAGAATTCCGTTTTTTATTGCATCACGAGTAAATCTATCAAATTTATCATAGGATGGCTTTAATTCAGAGGATATGGCTAAACATATCCAATCATTTTTAGGCATTTGACCATCAAGTAGTTCATTATAATCAACCCAAACTACTTTTCTATTTTTATATGTTTTTATTTCATTCATATTAATGATCCTAGAGGAATTTGTCCAACAACTTGTTAGACTTTTGGCAAAGCGATATTTGGACTCTACCACAACTCCGCCTCCCCCGCATACTGCCCCGGCGTCTTCCCGGTAATCTTCTTAAAAACTCTGTTAAACGAAGCCTTCGAATTAAACCCGCAATCCAAAGCAATCGCTAACAGCGTCTGCTTAATATGTGCCTTTGCCTGAATCTGGCTTTGCACTTCCCTGACGCGGTATTGATTAATGAAATTGAAGAAATTGGTGCCTCCGTACTGGTTGATGAGCTGAGAGAGTTGATAGGGAGGTATGTCTAATTGATCGGCCAGTTTGTAGAGGGTCAATTCGCTGTCGAGGTATGGCTTTTGGGTTTCCATGAACTGCTCGAGCTGATCGAAGCGAGGGTCGGTTTCCAGGGAAGGTTTTGCCAATGATTGATTTTGTTGTGCTTTTGACTCGTTGTCAACTGCCTTTTCTGAAATCGGTTGAGCCAAAGGAGAAGAAAATATTTGCGTCTGACGAATACCAAAATACCCCATAATCAGTACAAAAACACTCAGCGCCAGATTGGTAAAAAGTCCTCCATATTGAGGAATTTCAACCCCTGCATAGTATAAAAGCTGACTTATGGCCGCTATAATCCAGATAATCATAAATCCCCAAACCAACAGCTTCAGCCAGTTTAAATCTACTTTTTCTGTAAAGGAATAATAATCGCCAATTTGTTCCTCGTGCCTGTTCAAGCGCCACAAAACGGCAATTTCATAAGCCAGTAAAACGACCATTTTCACTACGACAATCAGATCTCTGCCAGATTCAGAAATAATGGTTCCTTTCCAGACCGGAATCATTAACACCAGCGTTCCCACAACAAAAGGCAAAAGGTGCCAAAGATCTTTCTTCTGAAATCGAAAATCTTTGTCTGTAAGCGCCTGGGTATAAAACCACATCATCGGACCGTGGAGAAAAACGGAGCCGTCGGTAAATTCAAATAGTAATTCCCAGTCTTTCAGGTCATTATGATTCAAATAGGTGGTAATAATCACCAGAAGAATCAACACAAACCATCCCGCAAGGATAAAATCCCTGGTTTCTCTCTCTTTTTTGCTCATCAAAAGACCGATGTAGAAGAGACACAAAACACCGCTGGCGGAATAGATAATATTCATACTGATTAACCAAAGAACGGGAACTCCTGGCTTTTCGCCAAAGGATTATCCTATGTGGGTGTCTCACTTTCTGGAAATAGGGCTCAGTTTCTTTGAAGAGGTCTTATTTTCTTAAAGTGCGACGATTATGAATATGGAATTGGGGTAATTGGTTGTTGAAATTGGAAGTTTCGGGAATCGCTGATTCGGAGTGTTGGGGAAGATCCCTCCCGATGGTCGGGATGCCTGCATATTGCAGGTGATTGCATATCCGCATGCCTGGCGGAAAACGAATTCCTCCCTCGTGGAGGCATCCCGACCAAAGGGAGGGATCTTCAAACTCTCCCTATTTCATTTAGAATTATATCTTCATTTTTTAAAAATCACACAAAATGAACAATCCCCCAATCCTTACCACTAAAAGCCTAAGCAAGGTCTACAACACCGACCAGCAAAAAACCAGCGTTATCTCTAGCCTTGACCTTCAAATCCATGAAGGAGAATTCACCATAATCATGGGAAGCTCAGGCTCAGGGAAATCCACTCTTCTATATTTACTCAGTGGCCTCGATGAAATTTCGGGAGGGGAAATCTGGCTCCAGAACCGCCCTCTTCA
>JAGQVA010000209.1 GCA_020438265.1 Bacteroidota bacterium | reverse complement strand
AGGGCCGGCATTGGCAGTAGGAACTGCAAAATAACCCGTAACAGATACCACATCCGTTCCCACACACCCATTCGCTCCTGTAACAGACAATGAGTAAACGCCAGATTCATAAACAGTTGGGTTCACCAGAGTAGAAGTGAATCCATTCGGTCCTGTCCAAAAATAGATTCCCGGATCGCTGCTCGAACCATCAAGTGTAACAGAAGGGTTATTACAGTTGATGATCTGATTAGGACCGGCATTGGCAGCAGGAACCACAAAATAGCCCGTAACAGACACCACAGCTGTTCCTATACATCCATTCGCCGCTGTAACATAAAGAGTATAAAGTCCTGAATCTGAAACAATTGGGTTAATAAGGTTGGAGGAAAACCCATTGGGTCCAGTCCAGAGATAGGTTCCCGGATCGCTGTTGGAACCATCGAGAATGACCGAGGGATTATTGCAATTGATCATCTGATTTGAGCCTGCGTCTACCATTGGCACATCAAAATTGCCTAAAATAATCACCGTATCGGTACCTATGCATCCATTCGCTCCTGTAACAGACAATGTGTAAACGCCAGATTCGGAGGCTGTAGGATTAACCAGAATAGAAGTAAACCCATTTGGCCCGGTCCAGAGATAAGTTCCCGGATCACTGTTGGAACCATTGAGAATGACCGAAGGATTATTGCAGTTAATGATCTGATTGGAGCCAGCATTGGCTATAGGAGCAGAGAAGTTTTGGCCAACCAGGACAGAATCTGTTGCAACACATCCATTAGCCCCTGTAACGATAAGGAAATACATTCCAGGCTGTGAAACCGTGGGATTAACGGAAATGCTGGAAAACCCATTGGGTCCAGTCCATAAATATGTGCCGGAAATACTTGACCAACCATTCAAAATAATTGAAGCGTTATTACAATCAATCATTTGTTGATCTCCTGCATCTGCTAAAGGAGGCAGTAAGGACCCGGTAACATAGGCTGTATCTGTATTGAAACAACCATTTGTCGCGGTGATGGTCAGGACATACATTCCTGTGTCATTCACAACCGGGTTTAATATGCTGGAAGTAAACCCGTTGGGGCCACTCCATAGGATTAATCCGGAATCACTGTTTGTTCCATCCAGGGTAGCACTGGTAAGAGAGCATCCGATACTCATGTCCGGGCCTGCATCTACGAATGGAAGGGCAAAATTTGACGTAACAACCACGTCGTCAGTCGCAATACACCCATTTGCTCCTGTATTTGTAAGGGTGTAAACGCCGGGTTCAGTGATGGTAGGGTCAACCAGATTAGAAGAAAACCCATTCGGTCCGGTCCAGCTATAAGTACCCGGGTCACTGTTGGATGCATCAAGGGTAATCGTAACGTTATTACAATTCAATTCCTGATCGGGGCCTGCATCGGTAAATTCTCCCGAAAAATCTCCCAGTACATTCACCTGGTCAATGGCAGAACAACCCAGAGCATTGGTTATAGTAATGGTGTATTTCCCTTGTTCAGTGACAGAAGGACTCATCAGGTTGGAAGTGAATCCATTAGGACCGGTCCAACTAATTGTCGCTGCACTATTTTGAGACCCATCCAGCACAACAGAGGTAGTGTTACAATCAAGAATTTTGTCCGGACCTGCACTTGCATTGGGGATGGAGTCATTTCCCGCTACAAAAACGGTGTCTGATCCGCTACAGCCAGAAGGTGAAAAAATGGTCAATATATAATAACCTGAATCAGAAACTACAGGAGTACTATCCGCTGACCCAAAGCCGTTTGGACCAGTCCAGCTAATGGTACCACCATTACTGACTGTTCCCGCCAGTGTTGCTGTTCCTGTGATACAGCTGAGAGACTGATCTGGTCCTGCATCGACAGCAAGGCTAATATCTGCTTTCACATTGATTGTATCTGAAACAAAACAACCCGTAGAGTCCGTTACGGTAACAACATACGATCCAATTTGCTCAACCCATATAGAATCGTTTAAAAATGAAGAAGAGATATCACCTGATAATGCGGTCCAATAAAAGGAGGGCATACCAGAGTTGGAGGTCGCTGTCAAAATAAAAGAGCTGTCGGCACAGTTCAGCGTCTGGTCAGGCCCGGCACTTACTGTCAAATATAAGCAGGTTGTATCTACTGGTGCGCACTCATCCGAAATATACGGAGAGGGATAATAAGCATTCGTTAATCCAAGCGCATGAAAAAATGAGTCAATTCTTTGTGCACTGATGCTGTCATTTGTTATAAAGGAGGGAAAAGACAGCGTTTCAAATGGGGTAGTTGAACCGGGAGAAAGAGGAGATGAATAATTGAGTGTGGATAATCCCGGAGAAGTTAAAAAAGAATCAATTTGCCCGGCAGTTACGCTATCTGTTATGCACAGGGAAGAATAGGATTTGCTTGTAAATGGTGTGGTTTTTTTTACAAGCGCTACCCAGTCGTCATTTGAGTTGACAGGCGGATTTCCCAGGTTTACCAAACCAGGACCATTCACCTGAGTAAACTCACCGTTTGTCAGCCCTTCTCCTGTTCTTGGATTATACCATTGGACGGAATATACTGCCGTGTCTCCTTCAATCATCAAATCAATGGGGCCACCATTGTCCATATATACAGCATATATTTCTCCAGCCTTTCCAAAGCAATATTCTCCACCATTATGGTTAGGATTTCCAATCAGGGAGTCCAGATTCGTCATTTCCTGGAAGGGAAGATAATCCCTGAAAAAATCAAGGGCGAATAATGTATGCTCATATAATTTGTCCCTGGATCTGTAATTTTGTAATAAAAGATCACTGTCGGGATAATTATATCCAAAATAATATAAAGATCCTGAAGAGCCCGCCATGAGGCTTCCCCAGATGATATTGGCTCTGGTATGATTAATATTAGGTTGAGTAGACGCGCTCTGGCCCATATAACCCGCATCGGGTAAAACGCCCCGGTTGGGAGGATTTTGTTCATCATTGGAAACGATCCAGGGTTTCCCCGATTGCTCTGAAAGCCTCACCCATTTTTCGGTTTCCTTGTGCACATTGGTCCAATGGGTGTTGATAGAAGCACCGGTAAGTTTTGAGCTGTCTCCCAACAGCGGAGTGAAATAAAGATTCAGGTGGTTGGAAGAAGTATGCATGACAATCAGGTGTTTATATGGATCAGTGTCATGCAAATGTTGGGCATAGGCTTTTTGCCGTTCCGTTCCCTGATCATTCTCTTCTCCTGTATTCCAGTTCAGGGCCAGATGATGCCCAAAACGTGCGATTAATTCCCGATGATATAACTTTCTTTCGGGTCCTAATGCCCCGTTGTCCAGATAATCTACATTTTCCCGTTCGGTGGTTTTTATATGCATAAACATACCTTTGTGATCGGCATGTTCAAAGACAATTTCCCATTGTGCTAATTTGGAAACATCATAAACCAGGGGTTCGGTAGGATCAACCCAGGGATATACATTTTTGTCATCACCCAGATGACCAAGGGTGAGAAAAGAAAATGCATTGATCCTTTTGGAGGATAAATAATTAATCGCCCCGATAATGCCTTTTCCTTTTCCATTTTGCCATGCAGGATCACCGGGTTGCCAGTCTGAAAGGTGAGGAGACCATGATTTTCTGAGGTTATCTATATTGGGTGTATTATCAAAATCATCATAACTGAGGAAATTTTCAGGCGAATCGGTCCCTCCTTTTATAAAATATTCTCCACTACCTAAATGTTGACGGTATCGACTCCCCACATAAGCCAATCTGCCTTTTGCTCTCAAATCCGGGACTGATTTATCTGAAGGACTCACAAAAAATACTCCGGTAGCTCCATCAAAGTAGACAGGAGTTCCCGCATTATTTAATGTACTGATTGCAATTTCATTGCCCCGACGAAAACTGGCCGTATATGTCCAGGCACCTTCCCTGTCTGGTGCAAAATGAACTTGCCATTTATTCCCGGAAGAAGTACTCGTTTCAGCCGCATTACCATCAGCTGCATAAAAACCAGGGACTTCATAGGAAGTGTCTGCATGTGAAAAAAGGACATTCAACCGATAATCCATAAAGGGATTAACAGAGTCTGTCTCAAAGGTTTGAGGACCATTAAATGTAATGGTAACCTTATGCCATACCTTTGCCTCGCCAGATAGAGTACCGTTTCCAGAGAAAGTAGTAGCACTCTGACTTAATACCATGAAAGGATAAAACAAGGGGAAAAAACATGCAAATACTATGTTTAGAGTTTGCCGTTTTTTAAAGTAAAATTGAGCCATTATCCTCTAGTCAACTTAGTTAAATCCAGGTTAGAGTGCACAAAAATCTATGTATTAAAATGCGCACTTATTATAAAAATAAGTTGAAGGTAATTTGGAAAAACAAGCTTATCTGGTCAGGAATCAGATAATTTTGGAGGAGGAAAGGTAAAAGTTTATTTGACGGGTTTGTTTAGCAAAATTAACTAAAAATTACGCGAATTCAAACAAATAATAAAGTTTTAATGTTTTTTTAATTTCTGGACTCAAGCGTATTTTGAGTGAATACAGATCAATCAGGAAACATAATTATAGAAGTGCGGGGCTAATTTATTTGAATCTTAAAACAGTAGTAGTGAAGTTCTTGTATTTAAATTTTATTATATAATAATATTTACAGATGTTCCGTGTGTTTATTCCACTTACTATTTGTAGTTTTGAGGCGTAGCCATAGCTCTTTTTTCGCTAAAAATCTGATTTCCTAATGTGTAAACCCTAATGAATATCCTTGTGACCCATTTAATTCAATTGTTTTTTGTCTTGGCTACTTCATTATTTGCTAACCCTGCTAAGCATCCTGATTCCTTAAAACACGAACCCATTGCCCAGAGTGTCCTGGACCTTCAGCAAACGGTTCGACATTACAATTCGCTGTACAAACATCCATGTATCCCATTTGAATGGAATGGGTCCATTGAAAAATGTCAGGCAGGAGTTGTTCCCAACCAGATTTTAATGATTGTGCAAAAGCGAATCAATTTTTTCCGGGCGGTAAATGGATTAGGTCCTATCACTATCAATCCCAATTTCAATGTTTCAGCTCAGGAAGCTGCCTTAATGATGGCTTCCAATGGCAAACTGAGCCATCATCCGGACGAAAGCTGGACTTGTTTTTCCGAACTGGGAGCTCATGGGGCGGAAGCCTCAAACCTTACCCTGGGCAATTATAAATTGCTTGATCCGAATTCTCTGATCATTGGATTTATCTGGGATTACGGAACTCCCAATTATTTTGTCGGTCATCGCCGATGGTTGCTGTATTCACGCTTATCAGAGATCGGATTTGGGCTTACTTCCAGTTCGGAGGCGGTCAATGTAGGAGATGGTGTGTTAACAAAGGCGCCTCTGCATCTCCCTGATTTTATCGCCTATCCCTGGAATGGGTATGTACCCGCAGATTTAATCTTTCCCAAATGGTCTTTTTCCATTCCTGAAGGTAATAACGTTGATTTTTCCAATTGTAGAATTGAAATGATCGACTGGACCGGAGAGGAAATCGGGATTAAAACATTTCCCGAGAAAAAAATGCTCGACCCTACCATCACCTGGGAAGCCAGTGGGTTATTTGCCCCTTATGAAATCAAGTATGGGCAGAATTCACTGAAGGAAAAAGGGTATGTGGGGAAGTCCATTCAGGTGAAGATCTCCAATGTAAATGTGGACGGAAAACTGCGCAATTACCATTATCAGGTAACGGTAATTTGATGGTTCATTAATTCTGACATTGTGCCGGGCTTAGGAAAGCCCGGCATAATGTCTACTCTCGCTCAATCTCCATTAGCGCTCTTTCCAAAAACTCATCCCGCTGCTGAATAACGCCTTCGATGGTCCGCTCAACAAAAATATCGGGCTGAATTCCTGATCCGTAAAGTTCGCTTCCATCGTGTTTCCTGACCCGCATTCCTGTCCAGGTAACTCTGTATTTTCCGGGTAGAATGATGTAATTGACATTGCCATTGGTCCCTGCAGTGGGTTGCCCAATGATGGTGGCAAGATCATAATGTTTGATAAAACTCATATAGGATTCTGCATAACTAATGGCCCTGCCATCGGTGAGAAAATAAACAGGAGCCGTCAGGTGCGGCTTTTCAGGTTTCAGGTTCCAACCTAATTTTAACCAGCGCACGGATTGGAAATCGGGATACAGAATTTGCGGAATTTGCATCCAGGCTGATGAATTGTCCTTTTTTTCAAGCAGATGATTAATCAGCTGATGATTCCCTTTGGGGTATCCCCGTAAATCACAAATAATTGCCTTGGCTTTGGCTAGCTCTGGAAGAAGCGTATCGATCACTGCCCAGGGCGTTTGGTCCAGGTTGATGTACCAGATGCCAGGTTTGATTTCTTCTGTTATTTTGACGTCTTTGAAACGTTCAAAAAAATCCTTAAGCCGCATATCTCTTTTCACGATTTCTTCTCTGACGGTTCCATTATGTCCTTTTACCTTCAGAGAAAAATCCCCCATATATTCTCCCTGAAGGGAAAGGATCTGAGCACGATATCTTTTCCAGCCTTCAGTAGAACTGGAAATTCTGGAGTTAATTTCATTAAAATAGGATTCTGGGTTTTGTCCGTCAATTTCAATAATGGTTTCTCCCAAATGGACCTGGGTAAACTGGGAATCGAGAATTTTGGTAATCACTAACTGATCTTCCATCCATTCCCAGGTAAATCTAGGGGTACCACTTTCTGTATCATCTCCCAGGACGCTTACCCGAATATGTCCATCATTAAGTTTGGCTGTCATTTTTTCCAGCCTGATTCTGAAATCTACGAATGATTGGTCTTCATAAGTAGCCAGCAAAGTTGAAGTGAGCTCCTTTTCCCAATCCAGGTCTATCAGGTCAAAATAAGGGTAAAAATGCTGAAATACATTCCAGGTAATGATGATATTGGCCAGTCTGACGGGAAGCTGATTTCCCTGATTATAGGGAAAAGTTAATTCGTTGATTTTTTGTTGATGTTGTTGGAGTAATTCAATATCTGTTTGAGGAAAAGTATGGTTTTCATCCCCATATAATGCAAGAGGAATAATGGCCTTGAGTCCTTGTCCCAAATCTGCTTCGACGGTTTCCCCTACTTTGAGCTTGGCTTTAAAAAGCTCTTCGGGAAACTCCTGCATTTCTCCGTTTCTGTCTGGAACAGGGTCCATTTTGCGGTTAATCCGAATACTTTGATAGGTATAATTGGGAGCCCCCATTCCCATACCCCTGTGTTGCCAGAAAATGGTTTTTTGTTTTTTGTAATTATTCGGTGTGATCAGTTTGGGATCCATTGAAAGGGACTGATCTTTTTTACCCAAAACAATCCCCGGTGCAATAGGGAGAAAAAGATTTTGAAGCGTTTCCAGTAGTTGATCCCGGTCTCCTTCTGTTTTCCGAATTTCTTCCACTCCGGCAATCACAAATTTATTCCAGTCTGTTTCGGCAGCTTCATCTCCGGGATAAAAGTATCTGACATGACCGTATAGCTTAGCGAAGGCTGTCAGGGTTTCTACTTCTTTTTCCTGTTCGCTGGTTTGGGAAAATGAAGAAGTAAAAAAGCCTAGAAAGGAAATGATTGAAAAAAGATAAAATAGATTTTTAAGAGACATCTGTTTTTATTGATTAAATCAAACTGGAAATTCGCATAGAAGGATTTTCAGTTCTCTAATGAACACTTTTTAGCTATACTTAATATTTCCCACAGATTCCACAAATTTCACGGATCTAAACGCTTACTAATTGGATTTATCTGTGGAATCTGTGTTATCTGTGGGAGGTTTTCAAAAAGGGTATAGTAGAGAGATTATTAAATTTTATTTTTCTCTTCCCCCAAACTTAAAACATAAAGACCAGAATGGTAATACCAAAATTAGGTTCTATATTGAGATTTTAAATTTTATGGTCATTATTGATGAAAATAGGACTTTTTATCCCCTGTTACATTGATCAGTTTTACCCGAAGGTAGGGATTGCTACGCTGGAATTATTAACCAAATTGGGCTGCGAAGTGGACTTTCCCCAGGTCCAGACCTA
>JAGQVA010000019.1 GCA_020438265.1 Bacteroidota bacterium | reverse complement strand
ATCAGAAAAAGGAATGTTTTTCCCTTTAAACTTTGGGGCAAAGGGTTCTGCACAAATAGGAGGTATTATCGGCACCAATGCAGGCGGTCTGAGGGTTTTTCGCTATGGAATGACCCGAAGCCTTGTTCTGGGACTTGAAGCCGTCCTGGCTGACGGAACCATTATTTCCTCGCTCAAAAAAATCATCAAGGATAACTCTGCCTATGATTTGAAACAATTATTTATCGGTTCAGAAGGAACCCTGGGAATTGTTACAAGAGCCGTCATTAAACTCGTGGAAATGCCCAGATCCCGCGTTACAGCTCTGGTTGGATTGGAGAGTTATCCTCATGTGGTAGAATTTCTGAAATTCATGGATGCAGGCATGGCCGGAACTTTAAGCAGTTATGAAATCCTATGGCCGGATTTTTATCAGGCAATGACCAGCCCTCCTGCGCTGGTTACTCCTCCCCTGCCCTATGATTACCCTTATTATGTCCTGATGGAAGGTCTGGGCAGCGATCAGAAGGCAGATCTGAATCGTCTGCTTCACTTGCTGGAAGAAGCCCTTGAAAAAGGAATCATTGCCGATGCTGCACCAGCACAGTCTGGCGCGGAAACCCAGCGATTTTGGAAAATAAGGGAAGAGGTACACATTATGGAAGCATACTGCAAAAATACACAGTATTTTGATATTAGTCTGCCCGTTCCGCTGATTGGGGAAGTTGTAGAAAAAATGGTAAAAGAATTATATTCCCTTCCTGAGGTAGAAAGAGTCTTTTATTTCGGCCATGTCGCTGATGGAAATATTCATCTGGTCGTAGGAAAAAAAGTTCAAAATGAGGCACTTATCAGTCAAATCAATGACATTGTCTATCGCCCATTGCAGGCGATTGGAGGCTCTGTTTCGGCGGAACATGGGATTGGGTTACATAAGAAGGCTTATTTGCCCATTTCACGGAATGCGGAAGAGATTACGCTTATGCGACAGCTTAAGCAGATGATGGACCCGAAAGGGATTTTGAACCGGGGGAAGGTAGTGGATTCATTTATACCCGATAAGCCTTCATAAATTCAATCACTTCTTTTGTTCGGGCAAAAAGGGAAAACTGAGAGTTTGCAGCATGAATCCTTTCCCGATTCTGATTAATCCAGAAAAAATATTCTCCAAAGTGAATCAGGAAACCTGATTTTTGCTTCATATACGATTCCATCAGATTGATGCGGTGCTCGATACGAATTTTACTCTCAAGATCCATCTCTGAAAGTGCTTTTAAGCTGGGACAGGCTCTCAGGCTACGATTATCAAAAATCATCAAATCAAATTGGGCCGAAGGAATAGGGTCTTTGTCAATGATTACCTCTACCTGGCGAAAATTGGTTTCTTTGAAGAATTTATCCAGAAAATTTTTTGCATCAATCGAATCCGTAACCACCAAAATCGGGTTATAAATGGCTGGATCGACCTCTTTTTTTAATTCAATGAGATCTCCCGATTCCAAATCATTGATTAGTTGTAATAACACTTGCCCCAATCGATTGGACTCCTGCAAATAGTCTGAAAAATCCAGTGTTCCGCTCATTGACAAATCCTTTAACTGGTTGTAACGACGGCGAAGGTTGATATACTCCTGATACAGACCAGACTCACTTAACAGCGTCTCATCAAGAATAGAGAAGATCTGCTTGGTTTTATCATTTTTGAAAAGATTGAGTAATTTTTCTTTGATTGTATGCGAGCTCATAGGATTGAAAAGAGAAAGTTTTTTACGAATATAAATCTATCATCTCTTATGACCATAAAACTTCAAAAAAAACTTCTGCACCATGCAATCCCCGACATTTCTCCAGCAAAATGGTAATCTTGTATATCCTCTCAACGCACAAATTTCGCCCCCTTTCTGGAAACATGCCTGACGATCCTACCCGGATTTTTGACGATGAATGATTTTTTTTCCCATTTCCTGTGACCTCCCTCCCATTCTCCCATCTTAACAATACAAACAAAGAAAAATGAAATCATTCAGACAATATATCGACAAAGTGTTTTACAAAATCATTGCCATCGCTACGATACTTATCAGTATCTTCTTTGAGGTGAAAGACAAAGTCAATATGAATGAACCTGATTATTTTTTCTAATATCCAGCTTTTGCTCCGGACCCTGCGGTCCAATCTATAAATGAACACCTTTTTTCGACCCATTACCTAAATTGTAGAAGTTGTACTTCCCCAATGGACACAGCTTTTCCTAACAATTCCCTAATGTACCCCGCAATTATACCTTTATGGTCTTTGCGGGGCTTTTTTTATACTAATTTTTTATTTTATTCCTTTTCCAATTAAACCTTCAGGCTTTATCATAGTCAAATGATCCGATGGTAGCATTGAAAGAACAAGATCTGTTAGCAAAACTGCAGGACCCCGGAATGAAAGCCACGGCTTTTCATCAACTGGTGATAACGTACCAGCAGATGCTCTATTTTCACATTCGGAGAATTGTGATTGACCACGAAGATACTGATGATGTTTTGCAAAATACCTTGCTGAAAGCCTGGAAGTATATTGACCAGTTTCGGGCTCAGTCGTCCATCAAAACATGGCTCTATCGGATTGCCACTAATGAAGCGCTTACTTTTCTGAGTAAAAAGAAAAAAGCTTCATTCCAGGATCTGAATGATATTCAAAACGATCTCAGGCACAGTCTTTCAGAAGGAAAATATATCGATGGGGATGAAATTCAGCTCAAACTTCAGCAGGCGATTCTTTCCCTGCCAGAGCGGCAAAGGCTGGTTTTTAATATGCGTTATTACGACGAATTAAAATATGATGAAATCGCAGATATTCTTTCCGTATCAACCGGAGCTCTAAAAGCCAGCTATCATCATGCGGTAAGAAAAATTGAGGAATATTTGAAAACACAATCTTAAAGAAGATAAATCGCAGATTTATATATAGAAATGAAAGACTTTGATGAACATAAAGATGAATTAAAAAACGCGCCATTCCTCGACAAAATGAAGAGGAAAAACGTGTTTGAGGTGCCGGAGAATTATTTTTCTGAAATGGCAGAGGATTGGAAAGATAAAGCAGAAGATGAAGCCATAATGGAAGAAACCCGTTTTCTGAAAAATATTGAAAAGAAAAATATATTTCAGGTTCCAGAAGCATATTTTGATCAACTTCCCGGGAAAATAGCCCCTGAGAATCAGGCTAAACCCAAAATAAGGCTCTTTTGGCGAAATCCTGCTGTTAATTTAAGCATTGCTGCAAGTATTGTCATCCTTATTTCTTTGGGCATCTGGGGGTTATTCAATCGCGTATCTTCTCAGGAAGCAGATCCCTCAACTCTGCTCAGTGAAGTTCCCACTGAGATCCTTCTGGCATCCGTAGATGTATCTGAGTATGATATCAATATGATTGTGGAAACCATGGGAGAAGAAGCACTGAAAGATTGGACAGAGATTCAGAATCTTCATCTGGATGAAGAAGAGGTCTCTGATCTCCTTGATCATTTTGAGGTTTCTGATCTGGAAGCAGCGCTTTTGGAAAACCCGGAGTAAAACAAATGATAATAAGGCTAATGATGAAAAATGTAGTATTTATTTTATTATTCCTGTCCGGATTGCTTCAGGCACAGGGACAAGAAAGAATGGGAGAGCAAATTGAGGCATTCAAGATTGCTTTCTTTACCCAAAAACTCAACCTAACCAGTCAGGAAGCGGAAGTATTCTGGCCGGTTTATAACGAATATTCCTCTGAACTGGATGATCTCAGGCGAAAACGCAACCAGCTACAGCAAGAGGTAAAACGAGAAATTCTCTCCTCCGATAATCAAAAACTGGAGGCACTTTCAGATCAGTTTATCGCTCTCAAGAAAGAAGAAAATAATATTTCTGAAAAGTATCATCAAAAATTTAAACAGGTCCTTCCTATACGAAAGGTCATTATGCTATACAAAGCTGAACAGGAGTTTAAGCAAGAACTTCTCAAGGAAATTCAACGAAGGCGCCAGGAAAGGATGAAGTCAGGACGACCCGGGGTAAGAAATTAAGGCTCATAAAAAAACGAGAGGCTGTCCTTATTCAGGGCAGCCTCTTTGTATTACACTATACTGGTTAGTTATAGTCAATCTTTGGTTTCAGTCTCTTCGACTTCTCCCTCATCTTCAGTATTATCCGGAGTCTCCTCTTCATTCGATTCAACAACATCATCGGACTCAGTTGTATTCTCAACTTCCGGCGTTTCTGAAGCATTTTCTTCAGTAACATTTTCTTTTGCCTCTACTTTTACAACTTCCTGGCTCACCTCCTCTTGTTTTTCCTCTAGCTCTTCCTTGGGAGGATTCTTCAGGATTTCATTGAGAGACTTGATACTTTTCCGGTATTCACTAAGTTGTTTTTTCTCCTTATCGATTTCCTTCTGAATCTGATTTCTCAGGGCGTCCCCGGATTTACCTTTGGAAATATACTGAATATTAATGCTGTACTGACTTACCTTTTCTTCAGCCTTTTGCATCTTGCGACGCAGGTTGAAAATCTGATTTTTGATATCCCTGACTCTCCGGTCTTCATTTTTATATGAACTTGGAGCAAAGGTAGATTTTAACTTAAGATCTCTGATTTCTTCACGTTTTCCATCCAGTTGAGCAAAAAACGCGTCAATCACTCCCCGGAATTCATCCCAGATCTTGTCCTTCTCTTTATAAGGAACTCTACCAATTTCCTTCCATTTTGCCTGAAGTTCTTTAATTTGGGTAATGGCAGCATCAAGGCTTCCGGCTTTCTCTACACTGATCTTTTTGGCCTCTTCAATCAGTTCTTTTTTAGCATCCAGATTGTCATTTTCATCAGAATGTAAACTCTGATAATGTTCTCTGCGATTCTCAAAGAAAGCATCACAAGCTGCACGGAAACGATTCCAAAGCTTGTTGGACTGTCTTTCCGGAACGGGTCCGACTTTTTTCCAGTCTTTCTGAATTCCTTTCAGCCTTTTGGCAGCTTTTTCCCAGTCGCTACTGTTAGCCAGTTCCTCAGCTTGTTCAACCAGGGTACGTTTCTTAATCAGGTTTTCAGAACGAAATTCATCATATTTTTTAAAGAATTCCGACTTTTTAGAGAAGAAGTTATTACAAATCTCCCGATATCTGGACCAAAGTTCAGAATTCACATTTTGAGAGGCCTGCCCAATTTTTTTCCAGGCTTCCTGATATTCTCTCAATGCGCGGGTTGCATCATTCCATTCGCGGGGTTTATTGGCTTCAAAATCAGAAAACTCCGCCATTTTCGTCAGGATTTCCTCTTTTTTCTCTGCATTCTCCAGTCTCAACTGATCCTGGATTTCCATGAATCCCTGACGCACCTCAAAAAACCGGTCGATCACAGCGCGATATTCATTATTGATTCGCTCCATATCTTCGCGGGGTACATGACCAATGGATTTCCATTTTTGCTGCATTTCATTGAGCATATCCATTTTGTCACGCCATACGTCAATATCATCGCGGTCTTCTTCAGGAGGAATTAAAAATTCGGCTTCCTTGATTAAACGCTCTTTTTCCTGCAAATTAATCCGACGATCATAATCCAGCAGTTCAAAGTGCATTTCCCGCAACTTGTAAAATTTATCAAGCAGCGAGCGGTATTCTTTGTATAATCTTTCAATATCATCTTTCAGGACATGGCCAATATCCCGCCATTGATCCTGAATAGCCCGAACTTCATTAAACAAAAGGGGATCTTCCTGGTCAACCAATTTTTTCAGTTCAACCAGCAATGCTTCCTTCTTGGCAGAATTTTCAACTTTTTGGGCTTCCTGTTTTTTCTGAAAATCAACTCGCTTTTTATTAAAACGGCCTAAAGCAGCTTCAAATCGCGCGATGAGTATATGATCCAGAGACCTGGGATCCGATATGGCATCAAAAGTCCGTTTGACCAGCCCGACTTTTGGGATATTAGCAGAGATAATATCGGATTTATGGTAGTGATCCAGAAGATAAATCAGATCATACACACTGGCTTCCAATATCTGGGAAGCAGCCGTTGCACGATCTTTGACCAATTCATTCACCTTTTCCAAAAGGCCTTCCTGCATGGGAGGGAAGGAATCATCGATCAGTTCTGCATTTTCATCAAAGACAATCTTTCCTTCAACCGGAGATTCTTCCCCTGATTCGTCCCCGTGGTCAATATCCTCAGGGTATTCGTCGAATTCATCATCCTCAGATGAATCTTCGGCAAAGGAATCATCATCAGGTTCTTCTTTTTGTGTTTCCTCTTCTGATTCAGAAACTTCTACTTTTGCTTCCGGATTGTCTTTCTCGACAGATTTTTCTTCTTCTGGAGTCGGATTCTCTTCATTCCTTTGTACTTCAGTTTCCTGGTTTACAGATTCATTGTTTTCCAAATCCGACGTTTCCGGGGTCTCATTTTCTAATAGCATGACATTCCATTCTTTATTGTTTGATACTCTCCTGTTTAATATTTGGAGAGAATCAAACGGGGACTCTTAATTGGCGCAATTAAAAGAAATATTTTCACATATTAAAGATACACATTTCGGCAGAAAGTTCCTATTTCTCCCCGGGTGTATCATAATTAACCACTGATCCATTCTTCGACCATCTCTTTGGATGGTTTATCAATCTCCAATTTATTCTTTTTGATTAATCCGCAGATATCCTGATGTAATTTATTGACATTGGCTTCTTTCAAATCCTCAAGAGACCTGATTCCGGATTTTAACAGAAGAGTGAAATAGGATTTGGGTACTCCCACTTTCTCAAAATCCTCTGCGGTAGGCATTTTAGCCTTTTTTTCCGGTTTCATTTGCGGGAAGAATAATACATCCTGAATCGAAGGAGAATTGGTGATAATCATACTCAACCGATCAATTCCAATTCCAAGCCCGGCTGTTGGAGGCAAACCAAACTCAAGCGCACGAATATAATCTTCATCCATCATCATGGCTTCTTCATCTCCCCTTTTACCCAGTTCTATCTGAGCCTCAAATCGCTCTTTCTGATCAATCGGATCGTTTAATTCTGAAAATGCGTTACAAATTTCTTTTCCATTACATATAGCTTCAAAACGCTCTACAAGCCCCTCTTTGCTGCGGTGTTTCTTTGCCAGTGGACTCATTTCGACAGGATAATCAGTGATAAAAGTAGGCTGAATCAGCTGACCTTCTACTTTTTCGCCAAAAATCTCATCAATCAGTTTTCCCCGCCCCATACTATCATCTACCTCCACGTCCAGTTCTTTAGCCGTTTTCCTCATTTGCGCTTCATCCATCCCGGAAATATCTATTCCTGTATAGTGTTCAATCGCGCCATACATTGTAAACCGCTTCCAGGGTCTCTGGAAATCGATCAGATTTTTCCCTACCTGAATTTTGGTAGAACCTGTTACTGCCAGAGCAATTCTTTCAACCATTTCCTCCACCAAATCCATCATCCACTCATAATCCTTATAAGCCACATACAGCTCCATCTGGGTAAACTCAGGATTATGGAAACGGGACATTCCTTCATTGCGGAAGTCTTTGGAAAACTCGTACACGCCATCAAATCCCCCGACAATCAGCCTTTTTAAATACAATTCATTGGCAATACGGAGATAAAGAGTCATATCAAGCGTATTGTGGTGAGTCTTAAAAGGTCGGGCTGCTGCTCCTCCATAAATCGGTTGCAGGATAGGCGTTTCTACCTCCAGATATCCTTTTTCATTGAGGAAATCCCGCATGGTTTTTACCAGGATCGTCCTTTTGCGAAAGGTTTCTCTCACATGAGGATGGACAATCAAATCGAGGTAACGCATGCGGTAACGCTGTTCTGTATCCGTAAATGTATCGTAGGTTTTTTCTTCCGTTTCCGTAGGAAAATTAATCGGACGCAGAATTTTTGAAAGAATGACAAATTCCTTTACATGAAGCGTCAATTCTCCCGTTTGGGTTAAAAAGGCAAATCCCTTCACACCAATAATATCTCCTAACGAGGTAAGTTTTTTAAAGACATCGTTATAGAGGGTTTTATCATCACCCGGACAGATTTCATCACGGTTGAAGTATAATTGCATTTTCCCTGAGGAATCCTGCAACTCGGCAAAAGAAGCCTTACCCATGATTCTCTTTGTGGTCAGACGACCAGCCAGAGACAGGTTATCAAATCCTTCTTTTTCGGGTTCAAAATTCTGTTTTATATCTTTCGCGTAAGCGTTTACTTCATACAAATCGGCAGGATATGGATCAATCCCCATATCCCGGAGTCTTTTTAACTCGTCTCTTCGTTGTAATTCCTGATCAGATAAGAATAGTTCATTCATATTTCCGCTGCTAAAATTGCGATGCAAAAGTAGGGATTTTTGCCCCAAGAATGAAAAATGGGAGAAGAATAAAAATCAGTAAGTCAGTTTTTTTTTGTAAGCGTTACCAAAATTGAACAAGGAACACAGAATGAAGAATGTAACCAGCATGTTTCAACATCCCTAAATCGTTCCTTGTTCGCTTTTTACAGCGCATAGAGAAATGTGTTAAAATATTGGCCATTAGCCGTTAGCCATTGGCTGTTAGTTTTTAGTTTTGCCAAGGCTTTATTGCCAAAAGCCAAAGGCTAACAGCCAAGGACTATTAGCGAACAGCCAATTTACCTGTTGTCATAAAAATATGATACTACATAGATATGGGGTTTTAGGCAATAATAAAGTCAGATGCCAGAATGAAGAGGTTAGATGTGGAAGACTACTTCATCCTTTTTCAATCTGACCTCTTCGTTCTGACTTCTTTAGTCTTTTGTTTCCACCCGAATAATTCCTTCAGGTGTATATTTACCTATATTTACCTGTTGATTACTCTGCGTACCATCAAATTTGTAGTTGAGGTGAATTCCCCTGAACCTTGGATAAACTCTCAAATAACGATCAAGTGTCATTCCCAGTGAAGGAGAATACTGCTCATACATTTTCATGATATACATCCCAAGATCATAACCCTGAATAACATTGTCAGAAGGGGGATAATCATATCTTTTCAGATACTCATTATACATTTCGTAGTATTCGTCCGATTCCGTATCATTAAAATGGGAGGTTGAAAACAAAAGTCCAAATCCCTCTTTTGTATCCCGATCCAGTGTATTATAACGGGATCTGAAATGAGGGGAACCCATAATGACTACTTTTCTGGCTTCTTTCTTCAGGACATTCACAATCAAACTCGCAGATTCTTCATTTCCCATCAGGGGAATATACACACAGGTTTTTACTGAGTCTGAACGGGGAATTCGTCTCACCAAATTGGGGATCTGTTCGATGGCAACATCTTTATAATCCGTGTCCAGTTTCAGGGTATCAATAAATCCTCCTAACTCAGAGAAAGTAGAACAAAACCCATCTACAAGTCTCTCGGTAGCACTCGTACCATCCGTAAATACAGCAGCTCTTTTCAGGTTCAGCTCTTTAAAAGCATATTCTGCCATTTTTTTTCCATGAGTAAAAGCTGAGGGATGGGCGAGGAAGACATAGTTTTTCTCTTCAACCAGTTCAGCAGTTGCACTGATCGGGATAATCTGGATCGTTTTGTTTTCTTCAGCCCATTCAGATAATTTTTTGGAAGGAGTATTATAAATCTCACCAACAATGATATTTGGACGGATTTCATTCAGTTGCCTGAAAAAAGATTTAACCACATTGGTATCACGGCGGGTGTCTACAATCTTTACAAAGATTTCTTTCCTGGCTTTAGGACCGTAAAGATCCACGGCTAATTTAAATCCTTCATAAAACTCCAGTCCCAATTGGGTTTGGGCAGGAATATCTTTCCCATAGATTGTCTGAGGATCATCTAAATGCAAAGGCAGGCACATGGCAATCCGCAGAATGTTGGGCTCAAAAAGTTCCGGGATAGGTTTTAGCTCTTTCTCCGGAAACATTTTTTTCAAAAACTCGGAGTCTTTTCCTCCATTTTTGATATGCTGCTGATATAATAATCTGGCTCCATTTATTTCTCCATTAGAGACTTTTCGATATGCCAATGCCTCAAAAACTTCCTGTTTAAATCCGGGAGGCGGATTGTCATACAGTCTTTCTACATCAGCGATCGGCAGGTCTTCAAAAATGGAGAGTTTCACCTGGTTATCCGCATCAGCTTTCATCTTGCTATTGGCAGCATATTTACTGAGTTCGATCAGATTTTCCAGGCCTTTCCTTCGTTCCTCAAATCTTCGGCTTCTCATCCAGATAAGCGCCTGGTGGTATTTGGCATCAGGAACGTAGCGGGATTTATCATATTCTTCTATAATGGTTGCAAACCGTTTTGCTGCAATATCATTATACTCCAAATAATAGGCTGCCAGACCTGATAGGAAAATGGCTGCAGTCGTTGAGCGATTAAAATCCCGCTCTCTCACCATCTCAAATTTATCGAGCGCATCTTCATACCTTTGATTTTGAAGCAGGCGCTTTCCTTCAGTGATCATCACATCTGCATCACGATCAAGAGGTGTGACCGTTGGCTTGAGTAACCCACATGAAGTAAAGAGCAAAATGGATAGCAGTAGGTAAAGTTTATTCATTAGATTAATCCTTTATCTTGTTCTGATAAAAATCTTTCAAATTGAGCTTTCGGGGGCGGTTTATATTGATGACCGTTCCGTCTTTGTACACACCAATATTGACAAACTTATTGGATTGTTGAGACTGAAAATAAAAATTTTGATGTAGTCCCTGATATGATGGGGCATTTCTGATATAAGAGCTCAGTGATATTCCATCCTGATAGTTAAAATTATCCAATAATTGCACAACATACATCCCAAGGTCATATCCCTGGATATTATACTGACTGGGTGGAAATCCATATTTCCGCAAATAGTCACGGAAGTACTCCTGATATGCTGAATCTTCTTTATTAATCATATAAGAAGTGGTAAATGCTACCTGATAAGATTCCTTCAACTCCCGGTCAATATTATCATAACGCTTCCACCAGTGGGGAGAACCCATTACTTTTACATTCACACCCATGGCACTGATCTGGCTTAGAATCAGGCCAGCGATTTCCTGATTGGAAAGAATGGGAATATAAACCCCATCAATTTGCTGAAATTTTAAAGACCTAACGTACGAATATATTTGCTTTTTCGCAGAATCCGAAAAAATGGAATCAACGGGCAGGCGAATAGTCTCTCCTCCAAGTGTATCAAAGTGAATGGAAAAAGCGTCAGCCAGCATTTCTGTTCCGGCACGCTGGTCGGTCCATACAGCCACACGATTCAGTCGCAATGAATCCCAGGCATATTCAGCCATGGTTATGCCGTGATCTACAGCCGTTGGATGCGCCAGAAATACCTGCGATTTTCCTTCAACCAGAGATGAGGAAGGACTCAAAGGTACCATTTGAGGCGTCCAATGGGTTTCGCTCCATTGAGATAAAATTTCAGATTGTTGATTGTAAATAGATCCTACAATCAGGTCAGGCTGAAGCTGATCGAGTATCCACAGGTTATCAGCTGTGGTTGCAGAATCTTTATAGGTATCGAGAATTTTCAGGAAAACATTTTTTTTCGATTCGGCGCTATAGGTATCCAGAGCTATCTGAAACCCTTCGTAGAATTCCAATGCCATCAACGACCGTGAGGGAATCTCACTGATGCTATCTTTTTCCCAAACCTCTTCTTTTTCCAGATAAAGTGGTAAAAACATCGCCAGACGGATCACATCTTTTTCCACGTAACGCACAACGGGTTCTCCACTCAGCAATTGTTTCAGAAAATAAGAATCCAACCCTCTTACCTGCTGGTAATCCTGATACCAGGATATCGCTTTTTCTCTTTCCCCCCGCTCTGCCAACTGGTGGCAATAAGCTTCGAGAAACATAAGCTCGTGTTTGCGGGGAGAAGCTTTTAATAAAAATTCCACAACTTCTAAATCCGCTTCATAGAAAATGAAATTGCGCACATGTTTTTCAGCATCCTTGGCAATGGACGAGTCTCTGGCTGACTCAGCCAAATTGAGCAGATATTCAACCCCTGTCCGTTGTTTCCTTTCATCATCATCAAAAAGAAACATCAAGGCTGTGTGATACAAGGCTTCTTCTACATACCGGGAACGGGGGTATTCTTTCGCAATAATCTCAAAATATTCTTCTGCTTTCTCCAGTTGTCCAATATGAAAATAACACAATCCCGTCAGGTAAACTGCCGCAGTCGTGGATTGAGAAAAAGGTCTGGCAGCAGCCGATTCAAACAGTTTCAGTGCAGGTAAATAATTCTCTGCTTCGAGATATCTTTTTCCCTGAATAATCATATCCGCAGCCCGGAGGTCATGAGGGGGCGCAGATTCCTGGGAAAAAGCGGAAAAGCACATCCCAAGGATAAAAATCAGTGAGAAAAAAGTGATTGTCCGGGACCGATCTTTCACAAAGTTATAAAGCATATCTATTTATCAGTCAAAGTAAACGTTTGGGTTACGTTCTTATTACGTCATTCCCATTCAATTGTAGCAGGTGGTTTGGAACTAATGTCATAGACAACTCTGTTGACGCCTTTGACCTGATTAATAATCTTGTTTGAGATTTTTGCCAAAAAGTCATAAGGCAATCTTGACCAGTCGGCAGTCATTCCATCCCGGCTTCCTACCGCCCTCAGAGCCACTACTTGCTCATACGTTCTTTCATCTCCCATTACTCCTACTGAAGCTACGGGTAAAAGAACAGCAAATGCCTGCCAGACTTCATCATATAAGTTATGATCAATTAACCCTTGAATAAATATATGATCAACTTCCTGTAATAAAGCTACATTTTCACGGGTGACATCTCCTAAAATCCGAATCGCCAAACCAGGTCCGGGGAAAGGATGTCTGCCAATAAACATTTTTTCAAGCCCCAGATCCAGCCCTACTTTTCTGACTTCATCTTTAAACAGGTATTTCAGCGGTTCAACCACTTTGAGGTGCATTTTTTCGGGCAATCCTCCCACATTGTGGTGAGATTTGATGGTTGCTGAGGGGCCTTTGACAGAAATACTTTCGATCACATCTGGATAGATGGTTCCCTGAGCCAGCCATTGAATATTTTCCAGTTTTTCAGCTTCTCTTTGGAACACATCAATAAATACCCTGCCAATGATTTTTCGCTTCGTTTCCGGATCTGAAACGCCAGCCAGTTGAGACAAAAATTCATCGCTGGCATCTACTCCGATTACATTGAGGCCCAGACGTTTGTATTTTTCCAGAACTTCTGTAAACTCATTTTTTCGCAAAATTCCATTATCCACAAAAATACAGGTCAAACGATCTCCAATTGCGCGGTGAAGCAGGGTTGCTGCTACTGTGGAGTCAACTCCTCCTGACAATCCGCAGATTACATGATCATCGCCGATCTGTTCCTGAAGTTCTGCCACTGTACTTTCGATAAATGCGGATGGAGTCCAGTCTCCGGGAACCTGACAAATATCATACAGGAAGTTTTTCAGGATTACGCCTCCCTCTTTTGAGTGCGTAACCTCAGGATGAAACTGCAAGGCAAAAACGGGAAGTTCTTCGTGCTGAAATGCAGCAACTTCTACCGATTCCGTACTTCCGATTAAGTGGTAAGACTCAGGCAGGCGGGTAATTGTATCACCGTGGGACATCCAGACCTGAGAGCCGGCAGAAACTCCTTTTAGTATAGAAGATCCATTAGAGCTTTCAAAATGAGCTCTGCCATATTCTCGTTTGGCTGATGTTTCAACCTTTCCCTGGTATTTTTTGGCAATTAACTGAGCGCCATAGCAGATACCTAAAACGGGTATTTTTCCAATTAATGTATCCAGGTTCAGGTCTGGCGCATCTGTATCGTTTACAGAACATGGGCCTCCGGAAAGAATAATTCCCTTCAATGATTCGTCTAATTCAAGAGGCTTGTTGTATGGGACAATTTCGCAGTACACTTGTAGTTCGCGTACTCGTCTGGCAATCAGCTGTGTATATTGAGAGCCAAAGTCAATTATCAGTACTTTATGATTCATTGGCCAAAATTATGATTTTTTTTGAATCATTTGCTTAGACAATTTAATTAAGGTATCTTGTCACACATAGAGCAACTCTTAAATAGCACAAATATTGTTATTATTTCATCTGAAATCTATTTTTAGATGCCTGAAAGAATCCATGTAAAACCACATTCACTTGCAACGCTGAATCTCTCGACCGGACGCATTCTGGCCGTGTTTCTGGCTATTTTCCTGCTGATCATCCGTTTTACCCAACCCACGCCAATCTTTTCTGATTCATTTAGCAGTCTGCTTTCTCTCTCTATTATCCTTTATTGTCTGGGAGTATTCGTAGCCAGTTTTTTCAATGAAAATGTACGCAAATATATTTACTGGTTTGTCTTAATCGCATTTGTCTTATATGCATTTGGGTTTTATTATGTCATCTATCAGTCGAATTTTAACCCTGTCATGACTTCAGGGCTTTTCGTCTTCTCAATTCTGACAGCATTCTTCATGTTAAGTGTCGAACACCTGGCTGTTTATCAGATATTTCTCATTGCATTTTTATTCCTGACGTATTTCATATCGACTCCTCCTGAATACGCTTCCGGATTCCTGATTCGGTTTTCAGGGTTACATGCCATTGTTTTTGTGTTAATTGGATCAAGGGTGAGATATATTGAAAGGCTGGCTGCCGAAAACCAGGAGAAAGAAAGGATGATTCAGAAACTGAATTGCGGAGTCTTTCAGATTGATAGAGAAGGACATTTTACTTTGACAAATCAGATGTTTTGTCAGATGACTCAATACTCTGAAAAGGAAATTGCAGAACACCTGACTTTTCCTCAGCTTGTTCTGGAAGAAGACCGAAGTCATGTTACCTCAATGATAGAAAACAGTTTACAAGGAGATTCCGATAAGTTTGAAGCTCGTCTTGTCAAAAAAGAGGGAAAACCTTTTTGGGTTTTTGGAACTGTTACTCCCCGCTATAATAATGATCATGCAATAGTTGGCACAACTTTTATTCTGGCTGATATCACTCAGAAAAAGGAAATTGCTGACCAGTTTTCTGAACAGTTGCAGGATCATGAACTTACGATTCAGGGATTAAATCAAAAAAATGAGGAGCTGCAAAAATTTTTGCACTGGGCAGGGCTCGAGCTCAGAATTGTTCATGAATCTATCCATCAGCCGCTGACATCTCTGGAAAACCATTTTGGTACTCAGAAACCCCAAGATGAGGATCTGGCAGAATTAAAAGAAAAAGTTAAAAACCTCAATGATATCATTGATCGTTTCCAGTTTTATTCTCTGGCCAGTTATGTCAAACCTCATTATGAAAAGATTCATACTGAACAAATTGTAGAAGAAATTAAAGCGTCGCTAAAAGAAGATATCATTCTCAACCATGCGAATATCACTTATACAGATCTTCCCATCATCGAAGCAGACCGGACTCAGTTTCACCGTTTGATGAGTAATTTGATTGAAAACGGGTTAAAATACAGGGGATCTGATCCTCCCAAAATTTCCATTAGCTGTACTGAAAATCTTGAAAAAAACGAGTTTGTCTTCGCCATCGAAGATAACGGGGTTGGGATCAGCAAAGATGATTATGACAAGATTTTTCGACTTTTTGAACAAGACAGAGAAGAAGACAAAGGTACACTGGGATTAGGGCTAACGATCAGTAAAAAGATCGTATTAAACCACCACGGAAGGCTTTGGTTCACATCTAATTATGGAAAGGGGTCAACCTTCTTTTTTGCCATCCCCAGAGAAAAACCGATTGAATCACCTGTACATGCCTTTCCAATGGCAAACGGCCAACAGCCTACTGCTTAATCATAATTTCCCTCCACAAAATTTACAAAACAAAGCATCACTATCATGTCCTTCCTTACTACAAACCGGGCAGGAAATCGTATTGAGTTTATTGCTCACATCTGACTGGGCGTGAACGAGTTCAGCCGAAACAATTCCCGTAGGTACCGCCAGCACCCCATACCCCAGAATCATTAAAACTGCTGAAAGGAACTGCCCCAGAGGTGTAACCGGAGCGATATCCCCGTAACCAACCGTTGTTACCGTTACAATTGCCCAGTAAACACTTTTGGGAATACTCGTAAATCCGCTATCCTGACCGCTTTCAATCAAATACATCATTGATCCTATAATCAGGACGACCATCATCACTGTCACCAGAAATACAGTTACTTTTCGCTTGCTTGCTCTCAACGCCTGAGCCAACATGGCTGACTCTGTCAAATAATTCGCCAGTTTGAGAATCCGGAAAATCCTTAGCAGACGCAGGGCACGAATCGTAATCAGATAATGAGTACCGGGAAGAAAAAGGCTAAGATATGAGGGAAGAATAGCCAATAGGTCCACAATCCCATAAAAACTGGCAATATATTTCCAGGGTTTTTGAATCGAATAAATTCTCAAACAGTATTCAATGGTGAAAGCAACCGTAAACGACCACTCCAGGAAATAAAAAAGTCTTTCAAAGCGCTGATTAAAAAACTCAACCGTTTCCAGCATGACCACGATTACACTCAGGCCAATGAAAACCAATAAGACAACATCAAAAGCTTTGCCTTCCGGTGTGTCAGCTTCAAAAATAATTTCGTGAATCTTTTCGCGAAAACTCAGGTCTTTTTTATTCATCATCTGTATCTAAATTAAGATCAGGCCATTAAGTTACAAAGAGAAAGAAAAAAATTGGGATCGAAGAGCGAATTCCATATATTTGCACTTCTGTTTATGAGGAAGTTTACGCATCCATATCGAATCTTCTTTATCCTGGCCGCTTTGGCGTCCATGGTATTTCTGCTTAAAATTAATAAGCAAAACTTCTATTTTCACTATTTCAAGGTGATAGAAGAAGTAGAGATGCGCAATTCTCAGGAATTTTCCTACTTCCCGTCTACCGCTGTTCTGCTTAGTCAGCCTACCCGAATCATCCCGATATTTTCCTATCTGGGATTTCTTTCTTTAGGGTTTCTGGTTATCTGCCTGTTAATCCGGCCTCTACTTACCCTGGATAATTTCAATTTTAAAGTGCGGCCGAATGACACGCTGAAAGCGGTTTACCTCACTACTCATCCTATCCGGGCTCCTCAGGCCTAACTCACTTTGTCATTTGTCATTCTTTATTCTCTATTTTGACTTCCCAAAGTTTTTCCTGAAAAGGAAAATATTTGTACACCTCAAAATAAAGAACAAACACTTTTTCTTCCAGAAAGGGAAAAAAAGACTTTTAGAAGAATCTCATCAATTCTGCAATTAACTTGTTTTTAATAAAAATTATATTTCTATAAAATGAAGAATAAAAGTACAGTAGTAACACTGCTGATTATTTTTACAGCAATCTGTTTCTACAATTTATATTGGTCTTATGTCCAGTTTGATTCCGAACAACAATTGGAAGCCGGGCGGACCGTAGCAGCGTTACAGGGCCCATTAACTCCTCAGGACTCTGCAACTCTCAAAACCTATGAGGCTTTACTGACTGACGAGGATTTTCAAGCCAAATATAAAAAGTCTATTGATCGCTCTTTTACTCTGGGTCTTGACCTTCAGGGCGGGATGTTTGTTACTCTTGAGATTGGAGTTAAGGATCTGATCAAAAAGATGGCAGGAAATCCCAACGATCCTTTATTCAATGAAGCCATTTCATGTGCAGAAGAAAGACAAACCACTGAAGCAATGGGGTTTGTGGATCTTTTTGTAGAATGTTTCAAAGAAAAAAATCCTAACGGAAGTCTGGGTGCAACCTTTGCCAATCCGGAGCTGGAAATCAGCGTGGGTACTTCTGATGCAGAAGTTCAGGAAAAACTCAACAAAGAAGCAGAAGGTGCTGTTGACCTGGCTTTTAACGTAATCCGTACCCGGATTGACCAGTTTGGAGTTGTATCTCCCAACCTGCAAAAACAGCAAAGTACCGGACGAATTCTCCTTGAATTGCCAGGAGTAAAAGAGCCTGAGCGTGTAAGAGAGCTGATCAGAAGCACTGCAAAGCTTGAGTTTTATGCGACTCATCCGTGGAGTGATGCTTATCCTGTACTGCTTGAAATCAACGAAAAATTGAGAAGAGACGGCGGACTGGTTGATTCAACTGATACTGATGAAGCCGGAGCAACTGTTACAGATGAAGCGGGTATCGCCAGCACAGACTCTACTGCTGCAGATTCTGCCAGTGGAGATTCTACCTCTACTTTCAGTACCACTGAGACAGATAGTGCTGATAATGTAGCTTTTGACCAGCTTTCTCCTCAGGAACAGGAAAAAAGAAGAGCAGAATTCAAACGTGAGAATCCACTCTTTGCCCTATTGAATCCAGCTGATTTCAATGCTTTTTCTCAGGCAGGCTCAGCTACTCCCATGGTAGGAGCAGCTCTCTCTCAAGATACTGCGGAGGTGAACAGAATCCTCAAGAAAGAAGATATTCGTGGATTGATTCCTGAAGATATGCGTTTTGTATGGGGCTTCAAACCCGTTTCAGAAGAATCGGATTATTTCCAGATGATTGCTATTCGGGTTAATGATGAAGGCGAACCAGATCTCGATGGAGAGGCTGTTAGTCTGGCGCGTCAGGACTTTGATCCCTCTTCCGGTAAATCGGTTGTTACATTGAGAATGACCCCTGATGGAGCCAAAGAATGGGGACGTATCACTGAAGCCAATGTGGGTCGCCACGTTGCGATTCTGCTTGATAATTATGTGTATTCTTATCCGGTTGTAAATGAGGCCATCAAAGGTGGTAGTTCTACCATTTCCGGTGATTTCACCATTGATGAAGCCAAAGATTTGGCCAACGTACTGAAAGCGGGTCAGCTTCCGGTTCCTGCCGAAATTGAAGGTGAGGAAACAGTAGGACCAACTCTCGGAGCGGAAAATATCCAGAGCGGAATGTTCTCATTCATCGCCGCTTTTGTGATTACGCTGATCTTCATGGCAGTCTATTACAACAAAGCCGGATGGGTTGCTAACCTGGCTTTGGTTGCTAACCTGGTTTTCATTCTGGGTTGTTCTGCTGCTTTTACCATTGTACTGACTCTGCCGGGTATTGCGGCGGTCGTATTGACGGTAGGTATGGCAGTAGATGCAAACGTACTGATCTTTGAGCGTATCCGGGAAGAGCTGGGCAGGGAAAAAACCCTCAAGGCCAGTATTAAGTCCGGCTTTAGCAATGCCTTCTCATCTGTCATGGACGCAAACATTACCACCTTCCTGACCGGGGTTGTTCTTTATGCCTTTGGAGTAGGACCTATACGTGGATTTGCTGTTTCATTGATGATTGGTATTATTACCTCCTTGATTTCTGCACTGGTGATTACTCGTTTGATTCTGGATTATTATGGAAGCAAAGGTGGAAGTTCTCTCAACTTTGGTTTCAACTGGTCCATGAATATTTTTAACAACATCAAACTCAATATGGTGGGTCGTAGAAAAACCTTCTACACTGCCTCTGCGGTTGTTGTTTTGTTAAGCCTTGTATCTTTTGTAACCATCGGATTCAAAACAGGGGTTGACTTTAAAGGAGGTCGCCAGTTTGTAGTAGAATTTACTCAGGCAGATGGAAGTCCTGCTTCATTAAGTGGAGACGAAATTGAAACGATCAGACAAGATCTGAATACTGCTTTTGAAAATAGTGAACCGGTTATTAAAACACTGAGTACCAATAACCAAATCATGATTACTTCCAGTTATCTGGTAGGCGACCGTGAGGCAACTACAAAGGTTGGAAGCATTATGATGGATGCACTTAAACAGAGCTTTGGCGATTATAAGGCTGAAATCCTGAGTACCTCAGACGTAGGACCAACCGTTGCGAATGACATCCGTCAGGCGGCATATTTCTCAGTGATTTTCTCCATGCTGATTATCTTCTTCTATATCCTGGTTCGTTTCCGTAAGTGGCAATACAGTTTAGGTGCTTTGGTGGCAGTATTCCACGATGTAACTATCGTATTGGGAGTATTCTCAGTATTGAGTATCATGGACCTGCCTTTCAACGTGGAAATTAGCCAAACGCTGATAGCAGCCTTGCTGACCATTATCGGTTATTCCATTAACGATACGGTGGTAGTGTTTGACCGTATCAGGGAAAATATTGGGGAAATGAAATCAAGCAAATTGTCTGACATTTATAATATTTCGATTGATCAGACCATAAGCCGAACCTTGATTACCTCATTGACCACATTCTTAACGGTACTGATTCTGTTCATCTGGGGAGGAGATACCATTAAAGGATTTACCTTCGCGATGATCATCGGTATCATTGTCGGTACGTATTCGTCAATTTTTGTAGCAAGTCCGATTGCCCTTGACCTGCTGAAGCGCGAAAAAGCTCAGGAAGCTGAAGCAGCCAAAGCATAATTAGGGTTGTCCCTTAATAAAAACCGAAGAATTGTTTAATTACAGTTCTTCGGTTTTTTGCATTCTCGAAAAAATCTTTAGCTTTGGCTAAATAACAAGAATTTATCGTTATCTCCTTTTTAGCAATATCAAATTAACCCTATATGTTATTCCTCTTACAGACGCCTGCAGATTCTCTGGCAACCGCAAGTGAGACCGTAGCAACCAAATCATTCTTTCAGATTTTGTTAGCTGGAGGATGGACCATGATTCCTTTACTCATTTTACTGGTCCTGGCCATCTTCATCTATATTGAAAGGTATCTCACGATCAGTAAAGCAGACTTTGACTCTAAAGACTTGATGAAAAATGTCAGGAAGCACGTACTGGCTGGAAACATTGAAGCAGCCAAAGGGCTGTGTGAGTCTACAGATAATGCCTTTTCAAGGATGATTCATAAAGGAATTTCCCGCCTGGGATCTGCTTCTTTAAAGGATATTGAAGGTTCGATCGAAAACATAGGCAAGCTGGAAGTTTTCCGCCTTGAAAGACGACTTTCTATCCTGGCTACAGTTGCAGGTGCAGCTCCGATGATTGGATTCTTTGGAACAGTACTGGGTATGATCTCGGCTTTCAACGCCATTGTTATCAAAGAAGGCAACGCGAATCCGGTAGACCTTGCCGGTGGTATTTCTGAAGCAATGGTAACCACAGCGTCGGGTCTGGTAGTAGGTATTCTTGCCTTCCTGGCTTATAACACGCTGGTTGCAATGGTCAATAAGGTAGTATTTAAGCTCGAACTTACTTCTACTGATTTTATTGACCTCCTCCAGGAACCCGCCAGTTAATCACCTTTAAGCAATCAAATTATGAGCATTCGCAGTAGAAATAAAGTCAGCGCAGAATTTAGTTCTGCTTCCATTTCAGATATCGTATTCCTGCTTCTGATCTATTTTATGCTTACTTCCGCTTTTGTTGAACAAGTGGGAATTAAGGTGGATCTACCGACCAGTTCTTCGGACCGTCCTACAGAAGGAAAAGGAATTGTTACCGTTACTGATGATGGAATTTTTGCCTGGAACCAGGAAAAACTGGAAAATAAAGATGATTTAATTCCCAGGATTGAACAATTCCTCGAAAAGGCAGGCCCCGATAATAATGTCATTACGCTTCGGGTGGATAAACAAGCCCTGTTTGAAGAGGCTGCTTTCGTCATGGCTATTGTCGCTGAAAATGACGGAAAAATTGTTATCCTGACAGAAAAGGATTAATCAAAAAAACAGTCATATTCAAGCTGCCGCAAAAGGCCAATTGTAAGAAAAAACACGGAGACACTGAGACACAGAAAAATGAATAATCAATTATTTACTACCGTGTCTCAGTGTCTCCGTGTTGAATTTTCAGGCTTTTGTGACAGACCTTTTTTTAAAACAAATGAAAAACTTATTCATACTCATCTTATTTGCCACTTCACAATTGGTATTTGGTCAGTCTCCCCTACTCCCTATATGGGCAAATGATTTTGATTATATTGAAGAAGCGGTTGAAAAAGTAACAGATGGTCCAAACCCTTTGGAAAATATTGTGGTCGCAGGAGATTTGGTCATTAATGAATTTATGGCAATCAATCAGACTTCGGTTGCAGATCAAAATGGTGAATATGATGACTGGATTGAGTTGTATAATAATACAGATTCTACGCTTTCCCTCAGTGGTCTGTACCTGACAGACAATCCTGTAGATTCTTCCCGGTGGTTTTTTCCTGATACTATCATTGACCCGCACGGTTTTCTGATTATATGGGCTGATAATGATAGTTTTCAGGTGGGATTACACGCCTCTTTCAGATTATCGGGAAATGGGGAAAGCATTTATTTGGGATATGATAATGGACCTGTCATTGATTCCATTATTTTTAATGACCAGAATCAGGACATTTCTTTTAGCAGAATTCCCAACGGAACCGGAAATTTTCAACCCTCTCCTCCTTCTTTTTCGGCAATTAACTCGGGATTTGTGGTCAATGATACACTGGTTCCCGGTTCATTAGTGATTAATGAATTTATGGCGGAAAACCAGAATCGATTTTTTGATCAGAATGGCGAATCTGACGAATGGATTGAGCTTTATAATAATAACGATACAACACTTTCTCTTTTTGGACTGTTTCTTTCCGATG
>JAGQVA010000208.1 GCA_020438265.1 Bacteroidota bacterium | reverse complement strand
TTACACCAGCCGTCTTCCCACTTCGGTAACAATTTCAGGCAAAGCCAGGATATCTGACAGCTGAGTCCGAAAATTAACAATGCAGGATCTCAGAAGAAAATTTCCATTGATTACCGCATTCGAGACAAATACTTTTCCTTCCTTTTTGAGAGATGTGAGAATTTTTTCATTCAGGTCATTCAGATATTCCTGACTAAACTGACTAGCATCACCGCCAGGAACAAACCGAAAAGTAGCAATGCTCAGTCGGGAAGTAAAAGGCTCTAATTCAGGATGTTGCAGAATGGCTTCTGTCAGTTTTTGGGTGTATGCAATATCATCTCTCAGCATTTGGATATAACCATTTTTCCCTGCCTGACGCAAAGCCATCCATACTTTTAATGCCCGAAATCCCCGCGAATTTTGCATGCCGTATTCATAAAAATTGGCACCATTTTCTTCCACTGCATCATCAAAATGGTAATAATCGGGGTGATAACTAAAAGCATCCAAAAGGTGGCGTGGATTTTTGACTAATACACAACCAGCCTCAAGCGGAGCATAAAGCCATTTGTGAGGATCAAGGGCAATAGAATCAGCCAGATGAATGACTTTTAAAGGGTCTGGAGCTTCTGGTAGCATGGCTGCGAATCCTCCATAAGCCCCATCAAGGTGTAGCCATAAATTGAATTTCTGGCATATTTCAGAAAGTTTTTCAATAGGGTCTACCACACCTGTACTTACACTGCCAGCAGTACCTACCACCATAAAAGGTAAATTGCCCGCAGACAAATCCCTTTCAATTGCCTCTGTGAGTTTGGTTGTGTCTATCTGGAAATTTTCATCTGTTTCAATCCAGCGAATCTGATCTGTACCTACACCAAAAAGATCCGTTGCCTTTTGAATCCACGTGTGGGTTTCCTGAGAGACATAAGCGATCATTTTTTTTGCTTCAGGAGTAGAAAAACCTGTTTTTCTGACATCCCAGTTGGCCTTTGCACATCGTGCCGCTACAAAACCTACAAAATTGGCCATATTGCCACCACTGACGAGTAAGCCACCGGTCCCGGGATGATAACCGATCAATTCGCTGATCCATTGGATGGTTTGTACTTCAATTTCAGAAGCCATTGGAGATAATTCCCATCCGCCGGTATTGGGATTGATCGCTGCTGCCAGAAGTTCTGAAAGAATTCCGATTGGGGTAGCGGAAGCGGTGATATATCCCCAAAATCGAGGGTGGCCATTAAATGTAGAATGGTTGAATAGTTTTTGGGAAACCTCTGCGAATAACTCACTGGCTGAAGTGCCTGTGTCAGGCATTCCATGGTTTCCCAGTAAGTTTTTGATTTCTTTGGGAGAGTTTCCGGGAGAAACCGGGCGATTGGGTAAACTTTCAAATAGCTCTGCTATCTGGTCAATTAGCTGATAACCAATGGATTTAAACTCGTCGCTTCCCATAGCTACCGGGGCATTTCGAGTATTTTTTGTGTGAAAAGATTGATTGATTTGCATAGAAAAATGGATAAACAACAGAAATTTATTTATATATCGTTTATCTTAATAGAATTAAATCCAAAAAAATGTATGGGCTTTATAAAACAATCATTTAATTTCATCGCCATGAAAAAGATAACCATATTACTTATCCCCGCTTTCATCGCTTTATTTTCTTTTGGAGGCTCTCATGCAGTAGCCCAAAAAGCAGAAAAGACGAATGTAAAAAAAGAACTGAACCAGATCCTTAAGGAGCTATCTGAAGAAGAGCAACTGAAGATTTTGAAGTACGCTCAAAAAAGAAAAGATGCTGTGAGTATGACAGCAACGGAAAAGGTTGAGGCCAAGGAGCAAGCTATGGCCACTCCTCAGCCACAAAAGGCTAAACCAGTAAAAGAAGAACAGTCTATTCAGCTTAGTCCTAATAAAAATGAGGACATGGTTGCAAATAGTCCTGTAAAAGCTCAGTCAGAAGTGATTACTCCCAGACAGCCATCATTCATTGAAAAGGCGAATTCTATGGAACCTACAACTGTAGAATGGTCTGATGAGTCATATAAATTTGGGAAAGTAAAATCAGGTGATGTTGTAAAACACACTTTCACGTTCAAAAATACAGGAACTGAGCCATTGGTGCTGACACGGGTAAAAGCTTCCTGCGGATGTACCACTCCAAAATGGTCTCAGGAACCTATTCAGCCCGGAGAAGAAGGATTCATTGACGTTTCCTTTAATTCAACAGGAAAGGTAGGTATTCAAAACAAAACCGTTACCGTTACGGGTAATTTTGATAAGTTGAATAAAATTCTTCGGATTTCGGGAGAAGTCACAAAAGAATAAATATATCATCAAAGACAAAAAAACAGGTCTGGACGCATAATCCAGACCTGTTTTTTTATATAGATAGAAGAATTAACGACTTCGAGATTCCAGCGCTTCGTTGATTTGTTTTCTTACATTTTTGCCACTGGGGCGGTCCGGATTACTAAGGGCAATTGTTCCGTTTCTGTTAATCAGAAAATAATTGGGAATTGCTTTTACTCCATAAGCCTGAGGTGTTTCAGACCGGAAACCCTGAGAGAATAATAAAACTCCTTTGAGATTTTCCTCTTCTACCGCTTTTCTCCATGCTTCCTCATCGTCGTCGATTGATACATAGAGGAATACGACATCCTGACCTTTGTATTCTTCTTTTAATTCCTTCGCATAAGGCATTTGAGCACGACAGGGACCACACCAACTTGCCCAGAAATCAAGGTAAACGACTTTCCCTCTAAAATCACGCAATTCAACATTTTCTCCATTAATATCAACCAGTTGGATATCCGGAGCAGGTTGTCCGGGAGCCAGTCTCATTGCTTCTTTAAAGATTGGTTTGAGGAGTGTGGCATACTCTGTTTTTGCGTATGTGCTGACAAAAGCAGAATAAGCGTCTTCTATTTCCAGCGGATTTCCATATTCCAGTGCATCTTTGATGATCATTGCAGTTATTAATATCCGTGGTTCATCAAATAGATATTTTTGAGCCAAATTGTATTTGTCCATAGCGGTTACTTCCCCTTCATCACTCAGCCCATCAGTCGTATTGGAAGTTTTATAATCGAGGTAATTCTTTACAAAAGATACATATTCACTCCAGGTTATGGCTTTATTATTAGTGATTTCCATTTTCGTCAGGAAAGAATAGTATCCATCAGGAATTTCGACTTCTTCTTCTTCAATTTTATTGTAAAAAGCGTGGTATGGCTTATAGTTCATTAGATCGTTGGCCCATTTATAAGACTCTGAGCTCCTGTAGTACTCAGCAAAGTCTTTGGATAGCCCATTTTCCTTCATGTACTTCGCTAAGAAGTCCTGTTTTCTTTGCTGGAGATTGTCCATTGCGACAAGGAATTCTTCCGCCTTCATGGTTTTCATGATATTCTCTTCACTGTCAGAAATCAAAGCATTTTCGAATTCCAAAAATTGCGCAGCTAAAAAATTAGATGCTGCGACTCCCTTTCCCTGTCCTTCGTACTTGATGGTTTCGTCGAAATTTTTAGGATTCAGGGAAAGCGAAATGAGATCACCAGGATACACATACATGGCAGTAGTTTCGCGACCATGTCTCATAGTGATAGGTATAGGTTTTTCGAGTTCAAAATTAACTGAAAAACTACCATCTTCTTCCAAATCAGCCTGATAAAATACTGGCTGATTAGCTAGAAGATTCTTATAATAGTAAAAGGTAATATTTTTACCAGCAGGTTTGGTTATTGTTCCTGTAATGCTTACTTGCCCTTGGGCAAAAAGAATTCCGGTAGAAAATATTGCTAAAAAAAATAAACTCAAAGATTTTTTCATGATCCAGAAAAAGTTAATATCGGGTGGAAAATAAAATGGATAGTAAGTTAAATTAAGTTAAAGATAACTAATTATCTTGTCAACGAATTAAAAGATTTTTAAAGAAAACAGCAATGAGAACTTATAATCAGGAAGAAGCAGAGCAATTACTGGATGAAATGGAGGACTGGGAATTTATTGAAGATGGGATCGAAAAGTCCTATGAGTTTGATGATTTTGTGTCTGCCTTTAGTTTTATGACGATCGTAGCCATGTTGGCTGAAAAAGCAAACCACCATCCCGAGTGGTCAAATATTTACAATCAGGTCCATATCAGATTGTCTACTCATGATGCCGGAGGGGTAACTGAGAAAGATTTTGAGCTCGCTCGTGAAATTGACGGGTTTATTAGTGAAGAGGATGAATAAGGATATGTTTGGGGCAGGTAATTTGTTTTATATGTCTGTCCCAAACTTTTTTATCAACTCCAATCCTTGATTTCATCAGAAAGAAAGATTTTTTGATCCGGGGTTTTTATAGCAATATTCAACATAGCCTGTGCCACAGTTTCGCCTTTTATTGCCTGGTATTTCCTCATAGGACCTATTAATAAGGGATTAATGGCATTCATTACTACTTTTCCAATATTTTCCCCCATTCTGTTTTCATCTCTTTCCCCCAATAACAGAGAGGGACGGAGAAAATGAGTGTATTTGATCTGATATTTTGCTATTTCACTTTCTGTTTCCCCTTTGACCTGACTGTAAAAGACCATGGAATTGGGATCTGCTCCCATAGAAGAAACAAGCAGGTATTTTTGACAACCTTTTTGTTTGCCAATTCTGGCAATTTCAGTAGGAAGAAAATAGTCTACGAATTTGAAAGCTTCTTTAGATCCAGCCTGCTTCATGGTTGTTCCCAGACAACAAAAGATATCACCGGGTTCAATAGAAGACAGGGCAGATTCCAGTTGGCGAAAATCGATTATATGAACATTCAATTTAGGATGAGAAAACTGAATTTTGCGACGGGAAAATACGTGAATGGTTTGATAATGGTCATTTTCGCAGGCTTTTTGCATGAAATGGTGACCTATCAGACCTGTTGCGCCGAAAATCCAACAGATTTTTTGACTCATAGTGATTTAATTGAATTGGTACGCAAATTGCGCCTTTAAGAATGCTGTAACACGAATTTAATCATAAATTACACGGATTTTCATAATTCGATAAATTGTAGTAACTAAATTTGGCAAAATATAGTAAAACCCATTAGATTGTGTCACCACCAATAAAAATCTTATGAAGTTAAAAAGTTTACTCCTCATTTTCCTTACCATTACCAGTCTTCAGCTCCTCGCTGATGCTCCTTTCAATGATAAGTTTGAAACTCCTTCCTGGGATATTGAAACATCTATTTATCCTAATCCCAATAATGGATCTTTCCAATTGAATATTCAGTCAGATTCTCCTGAAACCTTTGAAGTTAAAGTGGTAAATCTGATCGGTAAAACGATCACTAAAAAAGAGGTGAAATCAAATTTTGAGACAAGCTTCGATCTTACTTCTTATCCCAAAGGAGTGTATTTTCTGCAGATTAAAGCAGGACAAAAACAAATTACCAAGCGAGTGATCGTTCAGTAGGCCTATCTTTTGCGCCTGTAGATAACTAGTTCATAACGGGGGAAATCTTCCCGCTTCTCAACTTCCCATTGGTGGTGATTAAATTCAGGGAAATAAGAGGTTCCGGAGTATTCTCCTTTTATATAAGATAGATGCATATAGTCTGCTAAACCTAAGGTTTGGGCATAAATACTACTTCCCCCTGCGATATATATATCTTTCCCAAACGCTTCTGCTTTTTTTAAGGCCTCATCTACTGTTGAACAAACAATATACTTTTCTGACCGAGGGAAATCCCGACTAATGATAAATGTGAATTGGCTGGTCAAATCATAACCGGAAAGTTCATACGTTTTTCTCCCCATGATTACGGTTTGACCAGCTACTTTTTTCAAATATTTTTCATACTCTTCTGGTATATCCCACGGTAGGCCTTTTCCTTCATTTGTGCCAATCAGACCATTTTTATCCATGGCTGCGATAATAATTTTTCGCGGCATATATCAGAATTTGAGGTAAAATTAAGAAAACAGGTTTTTAATAGCACCTTTAAAATGGTTATATGATTCAGATAGCTCTTCACTGAATTCGTCCCATTTCTCTTCTGCTTTTTCTTTGTTTTCCTCAACTTTTTTCTTCATTTCAGCCAGTTTCTCTTTTAACTCTTCTTTTTTCTCAGCCAACTCATCTTTTGCATCAGCAGTACCCAATGCAAAGTGAAGCCGGAATACATCCATTTTAGTTTTGAATTTTTCCGCCTGACTGTGAAAATCACTGGCTAAATGATGAAGTTTTTCATCTCCTTCAGATTTTAGTTTTTCATATTCTTTTTGTGCTTCATGAAGTTTTTTATCCAGGTTCTTCTTTTGTTCTTCATAAGCATCCTGGCTTTCAGCTTTGCCCAGAGCTAATTGTACCTGAAGCTCTTCAATTTTAGCTTTCACATTATCAGCCTTATCTTTTACATCCAGTCCCTTAGCCTTTTCATCAATTTTATTGGCAAGATCAACCAGATATTCTCTCATGGAAGATTTATGCTTTTCAAATTTTTCGACAACTTCTTCCTGATCAAGAGAAAAATCGACATGAAGGTCGTCTAATTCGTCATTCCATTTTTTAAGATATTCGTTCATGAGTGTTTGGTATTTTTTGTTTGAATAAGTGTTTTAAATTAAAAAAATAGGCTGAGATTCCAATTTTTCATTTAAAAGTTCCAGGTCAGTAAATTGAAATAATTTAATTGAATGGTAAAGATGATCCCAGCCAAAGCGGCAAGTAAATATTGAAGCCTGGTCCATCCATTCCAGTATTTTTTGCGCAGAGCGATAAAGGATAATACCAATGCAATGATGGAAAGAATACCTCCAATCCACGGCAGCAGAAGTACATAATTGAAAAGAGGGGAAGGTCCATATAGCATGGATTCCATAGGATTTTGGAAAACAACCAAAAGTCCCACGCAAAATAAAATGTAAGCCAGACTTGCCAGTCGGCCAATTAATAAAGTCGTGCGCTGGGTTGCGGGCCTTAACGTTCCTCCCGAAATCCTGCGAATGCGATGGATATACATCGAAACAGGCCAAAGGATAAGCATGGAAAGGAACAGAAGAATAGAGATGGTTAGTAACCTGAAATGTAGGGCTGGCGATTCATACCAGGAAATTTTTTCAAAGGCAACAACAGGCGCTTCATTGACAAATAAATGAGTCGCCTCTCCATCTTCATCAAGCTTAAAGATAAATTGAGAATCATCTGATTCATCGACAAAAACTTTCTGGCTTTCCTGGGCCAGTACTGATTTTTCCTGCATAAATCCTCCGATTTCCAGTTGGTCTTTATCATTGGCACTTACTTTAAGCACATTAAAAAGGCCAGCTATTTTTTCATAAGTAGAATGGACCATTCGATTGGAGCGGAAATACCCTGTATAATTCCCCGAATTTTCTACTTTTTCCCGATTCAGGGTTTGATTTCCCAGTTTGTCAGGGAAGTATCTTTGCATGAATTCGTTGAGAATCGGTCTTCTGGCTTGTGGTCCATTTTCACTATTGAAGGAAATGAAGATACCGGTTTGTTCTTCCGGAATAAGTGCCAATTGTGAGTGAAAAAAACGCGTATCCCCACCGTGGCCAATGATTCTGTATCCTCTCTGACTCATTTCATAAAATCCAAGACAAATTCCCAGGGCTCTCGGGTCGTGCCAAAACTGGCGTTTATGCATTTTTGCTGCTGTAGCAGGCTTGAGAATTTGTGTAGTATCATATTTGCCGCTTTGAAGGTGTGCAATCATAAATTGAGCCATATCCGTAGCACTCGATACCATCACGCCCGCTGGCCCCGGATGGATAAACTCAGGATCACCGAGGACAAATTTGCCATTTTGAAAAGAATAACCTTGTGAAATTTGAGATCTCAAATCTTCAGGCTGCGGTTGGCGAAAGGTACTGTTTTTCATATTGAGCGGATCGAAAATATGTTTCTCCACATAGTCATCGAAGGTTTCCCCGGATATTTTTTCTACCAGATAACCGCCCATGGAAGCGCCATAATTGGAATATGCAGCAAATTGTCCTGGAGGCATGACCCGGTCCGGGCGGCGATCTTTCATAAATTCTTCCAACG
>JAGQVA010000207.1 GCA_020438265.1 Bacteroidota bacterium | reverse complement strand
AAAAAGACTCATCCAGGCTCAGGAAGGAGAAACCATTCTTCTACCCGAAGGAACCTTCTCTTTTCAAAGACCTCTTTCTTTAAATGATGTTCCGGGAATTACAATCAAAGGAGCGGGAAAAGGAAAAACCATTCTTTCCTTTAAAGAGCAAATAGAAGGAGCAGAGGGATTTGCTATCAAAAATGTCAAAGGAATAACGCTGGAAGGATTTACAGTGGCAGATTCAAAAGGAGATGCGATTAAAATACAAGCCAGTGAAGGCGTGATTATGAGAGATCTGGAAACTACCTGGACAGAAGGCGCATTGCCTACCAACGGCGGTTACGGGCTTTATCCGGTACATTGCACCAATGTCCTTATGGAAAATTGTGAAGCTTCCTATGCGATGGACGCAGGAATTTATGTAGGACAATCCACCAATGTAATCGTTCGCAATAATTACGTTCATCACAACGTCGCCGGGCTCGAAATCGAAAATACCCGCAACGGAGAAGTCTATGAAAATACCGCCAAATTTAATACCGCAGGGATGCTGATTTTTGACATGCCCGACGTTCCTCAGGCCAATGGATACAAAATCAAATTTTACAATAATGTCATGGAGGATAATAATGAACCCAATTTTTCTGCTCCTGGCATTGTCGTGAATATGTTGCCTCCCGGAACAGGCATGCTCTTAATGGCCCATACACAACTGGAAGTGTATGAAAATACCATTAAAAACCATAATACTATCGGGATTGCCCTGACCAGTTGGTTGTTTAACAACCGCCCCTTTGAGTCCGAAGAATATGACCCATATTGCACGGAGGTATATGTTCATAATAATGTGATTGAAGAAGGTGGCGGCCCTTCAGATACTTCAACTGATTTTGGAAAATTATTTACAGCGCTTTTTGGTGGGGAAAAAGTAGATATCCTGGTAGATGGCATTTTTAAGCCCGAAACCCTGGATGAAAGCGGAAATCCTACCGGTATTTGTTTCCAGAATAATGGAGAGATATCATTTGCCAATCTCAATGCAGGCAAAGGTCCCACTCCTGAAGCGATGATGCAAAATATGGATAGAGATATGTCCAAATTTGATTGTGAATTGGCTCCGGTTGAAGTTGAGGATTTGGGGGAGTGGCTGTTGAAGGAGTAGGAAATGAGCTGTTTAGCATGAAGGTAATCCTGAATCAGGAGTGCAAGGGAAGATCCCTTCCCCTAAAGGGATTCGGGATGCCTCTACTGGGAGGAGAAACTCCTTCGTCAAATCGACGAATTATCTTTTCCCCTGTCTAGGGGCATCCCGACCATCGGGAGGGATCTTCCAAAAATGTCTCAACAAAACAAGTTGTATTCCCCATTGTCATACAGAAATTTTGGCCCATTAATTATGAATAGATCAACCTTATTTTATTTTCTGTTAGTCATTCTGATCGCACTTCTCTCAGCCTGCACCTCACCCTCAGGCCCCGGAGTAGGAGAAACACCCTTCGAACGCCTTTCAGAATATCATTTCTTCAAGGGAGATATAGCAAACCTAAGTCCGGAAGAAGGTGTATTACCTTATGATTTAAACTCACCCCTTTTCACCGATTATGCAGAAAAAGCACGATTTGTATGGATGCCAAAGGGGAAAAGTGCTCAATATACCAAAGACGGTATTCTCAACTTTCCGGAAGGGACGGCTTTGATCAAAAATTTCTATTATCATGCTGATCAAGGAGATATGAATTCTCCAAAAAGGATTGTCGAAACACGTCTGTTGATCAAAGGTAGCGACACATGGGAAGCCCACGGGTATATCTGGAATGATGAACAAACCGATGCAAGCCTGGAAATTGTCGGAGATATCAAAAAGGTAGAATGGACACGGGAAACGGGAGAAGATATTCACCTGGACTACATTATTCCCAATAAAAACCAGTGTAAAGGCTGTCATTATAATAAGGGAATTCTCGAACCGATTGGGCCCAAAGTCAGAAACCTGAATAAAACCTATACTTATTCAGATGGAGAAAAAAATCAGCTTGAGAAGTGGGCCGAAGTGGGCTACCTTACCGGATACAATCCTGGTGCAGAACATTCCAAAGTCGCTCAGTGGGATAACTCTCAATCGGGTTCCCTTCACGAAAGAGCCATGGCTTATCTTGACATCAATTGTGCGCATTGTCACAATCCCAATGGTCCTGCCAATACAACGGGGCTTAACCTGGTAGCTGACGCACCAAAAAATGCCTCGATTGGCATTATGAAGGCTTCAGTAGCCGCAGGCCAGGGAACAGGTGGATTTGACTATAATATCGTGCCTGGCCATCCGGAAATATCGATTTTGCCTTTTCGCATGGCTTCAGACAATCCTGCTGAGATGATGCCTGAGTTAGGACGAAGAATGGTTCACCAGGAAGGGGTAGAGTTAATCAGAGAATGGATCAGAGAGATGGAATAATCTGTCTGATCCATTCTTATGGTTAAAGAAACGGGAGAGCCCTTCCCGCATTAATCCCAATCGTCGTCGTCTCCGTCGTCTTCATCTGAACCAAAATCATTGTCTTCGTTAGCATTGATGTTCAGGTAATCGATATCATCATACTTTTCCTCGTATTTTTCCTTAATCGATGATTTCAGGATACCATCATCATTATAGTCATCATCGTCTTCAATAATGGTTTCTGCTTTAACCGGGGTCATTCGCACAAGGTAGATTTTGTCTTCCGTTTCAAAAGGAAGACCCATTCTCCTTTCGCCTTCTTTGTTGTAAAAACTGATCAAATGCTGAGAGAATCCTTTAGGATAAACAAGTTTGATCTGCTCCTTGACCTCTTCAGGTAAGTTGTCGTAGTCTTTTATGATACGTGGTTTGCTCATTAGTATATAACTTCCAAATTCTCGCAAAAGAAAAAGAATTGATTGGTAATTACCAAAGAAACCGCATCTTTCTTAAAGTTATTTTATTCTGAAATAAAATTTTCGAAGAATATTTGCATGTTTCGGCATTTGGGAAAAGTTGTGGAATGCTCAATTTTTACCACATAGGCGCATAGCTATCAAACTGAAAAGAAGAAAACATAGAAAATCCATAGAGGCTCCATGCTTTCTTTGGTTTCTATGTTTTCTTCTTTTAGAAGCATAATTAATTATATACTATGTTACTATGTGGTAAAAATGACTCACTCCCTAACAACCAAATAATTGCCGTAAATCCCCGCATCTTCTTATCTTTGAACCTTACTCCCCTGACGGGGTACTATTTGAGCAAATCCTGAGAAGAAATCATTTCACATGAATGAGAATAAAATAAATAATCTTACCGGCTGGGGCGTGTTTCTGGTCGCATTAGTCGTTTATCTGCTGACAGTAGCTCCTACGGCAAGTTTTTGGGACTGTGGAGAATTTATTGCCTGTTCCAACGAACTGGAAGTTACCCACCCGCCCGGGGCTCCTCTGTTTCTGCTCTTGGGCAGAATTATGGCGATGCTGTCTTTTGGCGATGTGACGAATATTGCCTTTATGATCAATCTTCTCAGTGTACTTTCCGGGGCATTTACGGCTTTGTTTACCTGCTGGAGCATTACCATGCTGGCAAAAAAAGGACTGGCCCGTTCGGATATGGATTCTCAAACCAAACTCATCGCCACAATGGCAGCAGGAGCAGTGGGAGGACTTACCTGTATTTTTGCGGATTCTATCTGGTTTAATGCAGTAGAGGCGGAAGTTTATTCGATGAGTTCATTCTTCACGGCTATTGTCGTCTGGCTCATGCTCAAGTGGGAAGCCCGTGCTGATGAACCCGATCATTTCCGCTGGATTATTCTGATCGCTTATGTGATGGGGCTTTCTATTGGTGTTCATCTGTTGAACCTTCTGACGATACCTGCCCTGGCAGTTATTTATTATTTCAGAAAATTTGAATTCTCGGTTCCAGGCCTTCTTGCTACTTTGGGAATTTCAGTAGTCATCCTGGCGGTGGTACAATATGGAATTATCCAGTATTCCTTCAGTATTGCCTGGAGTTTTGAAAAACTATTTACAGGAACAATTACCCGCGACGGAGCCGATGCTGGCGGATTGGGCATGCCTATGGGCACGGGATCAATGATCTTTTTTCTCCTCTTAATTGGAACCATTGCTGGCTTACTTTTCTACAGCCACCGGCAAAAGAAGGTCGTTCTGAATACGGCCATGCTTGCCCTTTCGGTGATTATTATTGGATTCTCTTCCTATGCTGTCATCTTTACCAGATCTGCGGTCAATCCTCCGATTGATATGAATAATCCGGAAAATATTCTCTCATTTCTCAGTTATATGAAAAGGGAGCAATACGGGGATCGCCCTTTGTTGAGAGGGACGCTTTATAATGGAAGGGTAGATGTAGACGCCAGAGGATATGCAAAGACGGAGCTGAAGGGAATGAAATACACGGTTTTAGAGGGGACAGACAAGTATATTGAAGATACTGAGGACATTGATTATATCTATCGGGATGAGGATATGGTTTGGTTTCCCCGAATGTATGAAGTTGGAAGGTATAATTCAGGGCCTTTTGGCTACATTAATTTTGTCCAAAGAACCGGTGCTGATCCCCGCGATCCGATGGACGATAAACCTACCCGGGCTGAGGACTTCACTTTCTTTTTGCAATATCAGCTCAATCACATGTATATCCGCTACTTCATGTGGAATTTTGTGGGACGAACCAGTGATATTCAGGAAGCAGGCTGGGAAGATGGTCTTCTGATTAATTCTTCCAGAAATACGCAAAATAAAGGCAAAAACCACTATTATTTCCTTCCGCTGCTACTGGGTTTTATGGGACTGATCTGGCAATCGGTGATGAGTAAAAGAGATGCTTTTGTGGTGGGAATGCTTTTTTTCTTTACAGGAATAGCAATCATTATTTATCTCAATCAATATCCTTTGCAACCCCGGGAAAGGGATTATTCCTATGCAGGATCTTTCCAGACTTTCTGTATCTGGATTGGGTTGGGGGTCTTATTTCTGACTGATCTTTTGAGAAAATACCTGAAAAATCTCACTCCGTGGATTGCCGGAGGATTGGCGCTGATTGCTCCTGTGATTATGATGGCCGAAAACTGGGATGATCATACCCGTAAAGGGCGCTGGATTGATATTGAATTTGCCAAAAACCTGCTGAATTCCTGTGAGAAAAATGCCATTCTTTTTACCGGAGGGGATAATGACACCTTCCCGTTATGGTATATTCAGGAGGTTGAAGGTTTTCGAACAGATGTAAGGGTAGTTAACCTCGAATTGCTGATTTCTGATTGGTATATCGAACAAATGCAGGAGCAGAAAAATGATTCTCCTCCCCTGCCAATCACGATGAAGAAGGAAGATTATGTGGGAGAAAAAGGACTGGTTATCAGAGGTGTAACTTCTCAGGATGTAAAATTACCTGTCAATAAGGAAGCACTTATTAGTCAGGGATTATTAAATGAAAGAGAAGCTCGTCTGGTAGCAGATCCAATGGTTTGGGAGTTTAAAGGGAAAGGCGGACAGCGAAATCCATACATTCTGCGGAAGGATTCTGTAGTATTGAATATCGTTAGAAATGTAGCTTATAATAACTGGGAGCGTCCCATTTATTTTGCCAATACGATGCCTCCCGCCAATTTTGCCAATCTCAATGACTGGCTTCGCATGGAAGGTTTTGCCTTCCGGGTCATCCCGGTGAAAAAATCGGAGGAAACTTCCAACGATATCTATCATGGGCGTATCGCACAGGAAATCATGTTTAAAAACATGACCGAAAAATTCCTATACACAGGGCTGGACGATCCCAGCGTCAATCTGGATGAACATATCAGAAATGTGATTCTCGGCAACTATCGAAATTCTTTTTTCCGCCTCGCCAACAGCCACACGGATGATATTCTAAAGCTCAATCAGGAAAATCAAACCCTGAGTCTTGCCTTGGGAGCAGCAGGTGGAAATCAGGATTCCATTCAGGCAAGAATCAACCAAAACCGGATGGAAATCCTTCGTCATCAGGCACGGATTGAGGAGATTATAGCGTTTTCGGAGGAAAAAATGCCTCACGCAGTAAATCCTCGCAACCTGACCTTATTAATTACCCAGGGCCAAATGATGGATCAAATAGGCCTGAAAGATATGGCTTATGAAGAATTTATGTTGCTGAAAGAAGTTTCCATGCGCAACCTGGAAACCCTGGCGGAGGAAGGCGTAAAACTGGATCAGAATAATATGTCTTTGCGTGGCGCTGCGATTACCATTCAGTTTTTGGTCAGGAACGGGTATGATGCTGAAGCGCAGGAACTTTCCGATTTCTTGACTAATACGACCGGAATTCCGATTGGAGAGTCGATTATTCAACAGGAACGAGGTGGGCAATGATGGGATTTTACTATCCATTCGCAAACGAATGATCAAATCTCCCAAACCACCAGGCCATCACGCCTACCGAAATCCATAAAATTGCCGCCAATAAACCAAAGGCGTAAATAATGTGTGTTCCATTACCTTCGGCAGAGAAAAAAGGAATGGTCATAAAAGCAATAAAACCTGCTCGCATCATCACATTGACTACGCCCAGAAAAGAATTGACCCGACCGATCACCCGGTTGGGGACAATCCTGACCAGATAGGTAATTCGTAAAATGCGAACTCCTGCATTGCAAATCCCTACAAGAAAAGCCCCGAATAGCGTGAGAAAAATGGATTTGGTCAAAAACAATAAAAAATACATTGCCCCGGCAATAGCAAGTAAAACCATTATCTGACGAATCAGATTATAACGACTCACAAAAACAGACAGTCCTAATAACCCTGCGGTAACAGCCCCAATCGCATAAAACCCCTTAAAAGAAGAAAGAATAAAAGCCCCTTTCTGCAAATAATCATTCACATAAACCGGCATAGCAACCTGAATGATTACCAGCAGGGAGAAAAACAAAACATGCGTGGTAATCCCAAAAATAAAGATCGGTTTATTCTCCTTCAAATAAGCAAATCCCTGTGCAATACGGCTCACAACAGACCCCTGATCGATCTTTTTATCCCTGGCAGGACGATAGGGAATCATACTGATCAGCAAAAAACCCAGCACGTAGGTACTTCCATCAAGCAGAAAAATCTCGTGTAATGTCCAGGGCTCAAAATCCAGCCACATTGGCCACCATTCGACAGGGGGAGGACCATCGAGTAAAATCCCCCCTACCATCATTCCTATAAAATTGGTGGTTTGTCCCTGAATTTCAATGGCGCTGTTTACCCTTGCATAGTATTGAGGTTCAAAAAGTTCCTGAACAAAAGCATAGAGATTCGGATAATGGACATTATAGGTGAAAATCGTTGCTGTATAAACGGTGCATATCAGAATAAAGGGAACAGAGCCAGTCATAAACCCATACACACTGATTCCCAGTAGAATACATGCATCCACTCCGGTCAGGTTTTGGAAAATATGTTTGCGGTTGTATTTGTCAATCAGGGTACCTGCATACATGCTCCAGAATAAGGAGGCCAGCGTAACTCCCGCCACCATCGCTGCATTCTTAAAATTTCCATTGGGCGTCTGAATCAAAAACCAGGGAATCGATAACATGGTAATTCCCTGGGCAAAACCAGAGATGGTATTGGCAGCAAATAAGAAGATGAGTGATCGCAGGTGTTTCAAAAGGAGTTCGTTTTGTTGGACAATTACATAACCCTATTCACTGCCACGAGTTCGCGATTAAGCCAATAAAAAACAAAAAATCCGGGCGGATCATGGAATCTCACCCGGGTTTTGGCTTTTGGTTGTTAGCTTTTGGCCGTTGACATTTGCCAAGAGCTAAAGGCCAATAGCTATTTTCTAAGAAGCCTTGGAAACCGGAATCTCAAAAACGATATTCACCTCGTCTCCCATAATCCAGCTGTTTTTCCCTACATGATAGTCCATCCGATCAATGGTCAGAGAACCTTTAAAAGTCTGATTTTCAAAGGTGAAAGGGATGGTAACCGTTTTAGTAACGTCTTTAATGGTAAACTTGCCTGTTACGGAAAAGCCCTTACTCGTTTTGCTGATGCTGGATGAAACAAAGCTGATTTTAGGAT
>JAGQVA010000206.1 GCA_020438265.1 Bacteroidota bacterium | reverse complement strand
CAGATACAGGTTTCCGGAATAATAATATAAATTCGCTCTGACTCTGATATCATTGCGATAGTTACCAATTTGATCCTCAAAAAAATCGATCAGATTACGGGTCTGATTTTCAGCAATATAGATCGCACTCAGATCGAGGTAAATGGTAGGATTTTTGGGACCCAATAGAAAAAAGGCTTCCCTTGTCAGATCCAGTTGAGGATGATGAATTTTCAAGTATTGGATGAGTAAATTCTTTGTTGTGAGATAATGATGAGGGTCAATAGAATCGCTTTTTTGATAATAGGCAATCGCGGCTTCATTTTGTCCCAATTCATTATAAATATTGCCAATCAATCTCGCAGCATCAGCTTTTCGGGTCGAATCGGAAAATAAATCAAGCGTTTTTTCTGCGGTTTCAATGGCTTTTTCTTTTTGATCCAAATAATAATACGCATGGGCAAGATCATAATAGGAACCCGGATAATCAGGATTTAACCGAATAGATTCCTCAAATAATTCTATTGATTCTCCATAATTCCCCTCATACGCTTTGATATATCCCAGGGCATAATATGACCAGAAATTACCCAAACCACTAGCATTTACCGCCTGATAATTTTGTGTAATCAAAGAAAAAAGCAAGTCATTTTTTTTCATCCAGTTATTATCATAGCGTAAATGGCAATCGTAGTAAAAATTGCCCAAAGCCAGCCTAAGACGCACATCTTCAGGATATTTTTGAATCAGGCTGTCGAGAATTAGATTGATCTTAAAATCAAAGATTTTATTTGCCTTGGCTTTTCCCCTTAGTTCATACAAATCGTCCTCGGGCTTTAAATCGGCAAAACCAAAGGCCTGATGCATCACACTGACAGTGAAATAGGCAAGGGTAAGTTCGACCTTTTTGAGTACAAGGTCAGGGTTTTGATGTTCAGGGTCAGCCTGAATCAAGGTATCAAAAGCGGAAAAATATTGCCGGTTGGATTCCAGTTTTTCTGCTGCCTGAATGATGTCTGCAGGGGATTGCGAATATGTATTCAGATTTCCTAAAAGGACCAAAAGAACTGCAACAAGCAAATATTTATTCATGACAGAAGATTTCATTTTTTGTGGGGTCGCGATTACGTAATTGTAGAGACGCGATTAATCGCGTCTCTACACGCATTAAATACGTATCCGCAACCGCGTATACCCACACATCTAACGCAGACTGCGTTCAAAAAATACATGGTCCAGATCCGCGTGGATAATATTTCGGCTATAGACAAGGCCCAATTTTTTCATTACAGCCTGAGAAGCCAGGTTATTGGGCAGGGTAAAAGAGACTACTTTGTCGATATCCCATTCATTCGCAGCAACTTCTAATACCTTTTTTCCTGCTTCAGAAATATAGCCCATTCCCCAGTAATCTGCATCCAACGCATAGAGAATTTCAGGAGCGCCAAATCGTTTGTCAAATTTAAGTCCACAATACCCGAGCAGGTTTTCTGTCTCTTTGTCAAATACTGCAAAGGTTCCATAACCATAATTTTTCCAGTGATCCTGAAACCGCTCCAGCATCATTCGGGAAGTTTCGGGAGAGAGTCCTTCTGGTTTAGCCAGCCAGGCTCCTATCCGGGGATCGGCCATGATTGTCTGAAAGGCTGGGAGGTCTTTTTTGGTAAAAGGTTTCAGAATCAGGCGTTTGGTATTGTACATGATTGGACTGTATATTCATATTATAAATTACCTCTGGCAGCCTGTTCTCTTTCGATTGCCTCAAAAAGTGCTTTAAAATTCCCCTTTCCAAAAGACCGTGCTCCTTTCCGTTGGATGATCTCAAAAAATACAGTAGGGCGATCTTCAACCGGTTTGGTAAAGATTTGCAACAGATAACCATCTTCATCCCGATCAACCAAAATTCCCAACTGCTTCAACTCTTCAATTTCTTCTTCAATTTCCCCTACCCTGCTATCCAGGTCATCATAATAATTAGTGGGGACATACAGAAACTCTACACCCCGGCCTTGAAGTTCTTTCACTGTTTCAATAATGTTTCTCGTCCCAATCGCGATATGCTGAACGCCAGGGCCTTTGTAATAATCGAGATATTCTTCAATCTGAGATTTTTTCTTTCCTTCTGCTGGTTCGTTAATAGGGAATTTCACCTTTCCCGTCCCGTTAGTCATGACTTTACTCATCAGGGCGGTGTATTCGGTAGAAATATCTTTGTCATCAAAAGAGACAAGCTGGGAAAATCCCATCACATCGCGGTAAAAATTTGTCCAGGTTTCCATTTCATTCCACCCTACATTTCCCACCATGTGATCGATATATTTTAGCCCTATCTCTGAAGGTTGAAATTCGGGAGACCATTCTTTATACCCCGGCATAAAAAGCCCGGAATAGTTTTTTCTTTCCACAAACAGGTGAATCGTATCCCCATAAGTATGAATCCCCGACACGATGATTTCTCCAAATTCATCTTCCTTACGATTTGGCATGATACAAGGACGAGCTCCTCTTTTTACGGTTTCGGAGAAGGCGCCTAACGAATCAGGAACAGTCAGGGCCACTACTTTTATCCCATCTCCATGCAGGTGAATATGAGCGGCAATTTCATGACTGGGCTCCAGCGGAGTCGTCAATACCAGTCTGATTTTTCCCTGGGACAATACATAAGAAGCTCTGTCTTTCACACCGGTTTCGGGGCCTGAGTAGGCGAGAGATTGAAAACCAAAAGCAGATTTATAGAAATGTGCGGCTTGTTTTGCATTACCCACATAAAATTCTACATGGTCAATGGCTTGCAGGGGCAAAAAATCATTCATTAGGTTTGGTGTTAATGCAAGGGTCGGGGTTGTGATTGAGGGGTTTTACACCCCAATTTCATAAAACTTTTCGACAATTTCCATTTAAACCTTCAAACCAAATCTTTCCTCTGCCATTTGGCTTACCTGTTCGCCAATGGCAAGGCCAGAAGTTGCAGCGGGAGAAGGTGCATTGAGAATGTGAATGGCGTTATCATTATATTCAATATGAAAATCTTCAATCATTTTTCCATCACGGCCCAGGGCCATCGCTCTGACACCAGCCCGGCCTGGTACAATTTCATCCATGGTCAGTGAAGGAATTAACCTTTGGATTTGTTCCAGAAACAATTTTTTAGAAAAAGCCCGACGATATTCATTCAGGCCAAAACGCCAGTGTTTGGAGAACAGCTTCCAGGTGCCGGAATAAGTCAGGGCATCCACACTATCCTTCAGGTTAAAATCCGTTTTTCCGTATCCTTCTCTTTTAAATGTAAAAACTGCGTTGGGACCACATTCTACTCCCCCTTGAATCATGCGGGTAAAATGGACGCCTAAAAATGGAAAAGCAGGATTGGGAACCGGATAAATCAGGTTTTTTACTTTGTGCATGGCATGTTCCGCCAGTTCATAATAATCGCCGCGAAAACCCACAATTTTGGCTTTGGTTTTTACTCCATCCATCTGTGCAAGACGGTCTGAATGTAAACCTCCACAATAAATGATATGCCTGGATTTGAATCGTGTACAATTAGTCGATACTTCAGTATAGTCTTGATGTTTTTCCACTGACAAGACTTTCTGCCCCAACAGCACCCAGCTATTTTCATTCATCCCTGTCAGCAATTCGGCGAGTTTTTCGACGACTGAAGGGAAATTGATAATTCCCGTACAAGGGACCCAAATTCCTGCAATCCCCGCACAAAAAGGCTCTATTTCGCGAATCTGGTCACCCGTGATTTTTTCAATGCCTTCGGTCTCGTTGGCAACTCCATTGGAAAAAATCCTTTCCATGTGAGGAAGTTCGCTTTCATCGGTAGCAACCACTACTTTTCCACATACATCATGAGGAATGTTATGCTCTTTAGCAAAAGCAACCAGTTCTTTACGGCCAGAGACACAGTTTTGGGCTTTGTAAGAACCGGGTTTATAATAAAGACCGCTGTGAATCACGCCTGAATTATGCCCCGTTTGATGGGCAGATAACGTATTTTCCTTTTCAAGGACGAGGATTTTTAAATCGGGATTGTGGAGCTGAAGTTTATAGGCAGAACTGAGCCCCACAATTCCGCCGCCCACTACGATGACATCAAATATTCGCGCCTGGTTTTCCATGCTTATTTTTTCTGGTGCAAAGATGAGAAAGAGTTAGAGGAAGAACAAAGTTTGGAAGGTATGAAAGGAAAAAACACGGAGACTGATTAAGGTCTTTCATTGAATAGTGTTAATTTTGTGCCGTCAGGTACAAAATGTAGGTAGAAAATAGACCGGGCGTATTATTCGTGCCGTCAGGTACGAATGTAAGGTCTCTCAATGATTTTCTACCTACATAAAGTACCTACGGCACTTTATAGAAAACTCACCGCGTAAGCTGCGATATAATCTCCCCATGTTGGGGAAAAGCTTTAATCAAAGACTCCCGCTCCGCCATTTCAAAATCGGCAAAATCAAAACCGGGAGCAACCATACAACCTACAAGGGAAAAACCTTCGGGGTCATTGCATCTGGAAGCAAACCAGTGATTGGCAGGAACGACAAATTGGAAAATTTCGCCGTTTTCATAATCTGAGCCCAGTTTCTGAGCAGTATAGGTACCATCTTCCGCTATCACATAAATGGTCAGACTACTACCTGTATAAAAATGCCAGATTTCATCAGATTTTAAGCGGTGGAAAGCAGAGAAATTATCTCCGGTTAAGAGAAAATAAATGCTGGTACTTGTATTACGTGGCGAAGAATACCGCTGGGGAAGACCTGTTGTTTGGATAATATCCTGACTGCGATAAATTTCTTTGTAATATCCTCCTTCAGGGTGAGGAGTCATTTCGAGGGTTTTGATCCAGTGGGGTTTTATCATAAAGGTTAATGGAAGTTTTATCCCACAACACCCGATACCATAAACAACATCCGCACTCCAAAAATAATCAGCGTAACACCAATTACCCGATAGGCAACTGCCAGGAATTTGGGTTGGAGAAGATCTTTGATATAATTGGCCAGAGAGGCTTTGATAGAGTCAGAAGTGAGAATTCCGAGTAAGGTTCCCATAAGAAAAATCCCTTGTCCGGAAACAGAAGGCTGATTTTTGCTTGCAATAGCAATTAATCCCATCCACACAACAAATACAAAAGGATTGACAAAATTGATCAGGAAACCTTTGACGAAGAAGCTCATAAAACCCGGAGGGGTTTTGAGCTCCATTTTTTTGTGGGTGCTCTTTAGAACCGGTTTCACTGCATAACTTACCCCTAATCCAATCAGGATAATCGCACCTCCTACTCCGATCAATAATTCATTATTAGGATTGGTAAAGAAATCAGACGCACCAAACCCAAAGAGGAGCAATACACACAATACATCACTGGAAAAAATGCCAAGGGCAACAGAAAGGCCGGACTTTAACCCATGTTCAAGGGTACTTTGCAAGAGCGTGAAGAAGACGGGACCGATAAAAATTATCAGTGCGAGTCCTGTGAGATATCCTTCAAAAAATGCCATGCCAGTATGCGTAAGTCGGAAATTTGCTAGAACCTGGAAATATTGATCATTTGGCCCACAAATATAACGAATTTCGCAATTGACCAAGTATTTTTTTCCAAATTCGCTCCCATTTCACACCTAAGTGTCTATAAATGAAAGCCTTAACAAAATTTTGATTCCGTATTTTTACCTTAATTGCTAATAATACAATCCAAAATCATGCCTAAAAAACTCAACGTACATTCAGTTTTTCCTTAACTTGCGCCTATAATCTATTCAAAAATCATCTACATGAGACTATTTCTGACATTACTTCTATCATTGATTCTGTCATTAATTACTCTGAATATTCAGGCTCAACTATTCCCCCAACTGGGAGGACAACGGGCGGGAATTTCGGCACTTACGTTTTTAAAAATGGATGTAAGTCCGAGATCGGCAGGTCTTGCCGGTGCCAATATCTGCCTGACGGGCGATGCCTATGCAACATTTACCAACCCGGCTACTCTGTCTGAGGTGGAAAACTTTACCCTCGCTGGAGCCAATACCTTCTGGGTTGCAGATATCAATTACGCGTATCTTACTGCTGTCAAACCCACTACAGCCGGGCACTTCGCTCTTTCTATTAGTTCCCTCAATTCTGGCCCTATGGAGGTAAGAACCACGTTTCAGCCCGATGGCACAGGGCAATACTTCTACGCCAACTATTATACTGTAGGACTTTCCTACGGCAAAAAGCTCACCGATCAGTTTAGTTGGGGAGCAACCGCCAAATACGTTCACGAACAACTTGCTGAGTTTACAGCTCAGACAGCAGTGGTTGATCTTGGTTTTCTTTACAGAACTGATTTTAAAGACCTTCGCTTTGCGGTGATGTTACAAAGTTTTGGGACCAATTCCACTCTCAAAGGTACCGTCAAACTCGACACTACTTTCAATAGAAAACCTCTCAGCCTGGAAGCTTATCCAGCGCCTACGATCTTTAAACTGGGCATCTCCATTGTACCCTGGAAAAGCGAGGATGAGCAGCAGTCTCTGACGACCTCTTTACAGCTCAATCACCCCAACGATAATGCGGAAAATATCAGATTTGGGCTGGAATACAATTATAAAGACCTGTTGTTTGTAAGGACAGGCTATAAGATTAATGTCAGTGATCAGAACTTCCCCACAGCAGGAGTGGGGATCAGAACACGCCTGGGACGTCACCCGCTGGTTTTTGACTATGCGCTGGATGTCATGAGATACCTTGGCAGCGTCCATCGGGTAGGTCTTAGTTTTTCAGTAAATCCGGTTGAAGACAGGTAATTATTGATTTGAATCATGAGCCGACTAAGAGAGCTATTCCGCCCGCAAAAAAAAATTATCTGGAAGAAACTTTGTGAAGAAATCCAGGCAGATTTTATCCCGGCCAAAGGCGTTCTTGGTCATGACCGGATTCAGGCGTATCACCAAAACTGGACGATTATCATTGAAACCTTTAAACGAGGCAAAGTGACTTGTACCCGGATAAAAGCACCTTATGTCAACCGGGATAGCTTTTACTTCCGAATTTACAGGCAAAACATTTTTCATAGTATTGGAAAATTAGCCGGGCTTCAGGATATAGAGGTGGGACACCAGGGTTTTGATAAGGACTTTATTATTCAGGGAAATGACAATCAGAAGCTCAGAAGCCTATTTAATAATGAACTGATCCGGGACATTATTTCCTGGCAGCCAATGATTGATCTGAAAATCAATGTAGATGATAACTGGCTTACCGATCCATTTGGAGAAGGAGTAAGTGAGCTCAGTTTTGAAGTCAATGGAATTATCTCTGATCTTCAACGCTTAAAGGATCTGTACGAATTATTTGCAGAACTTCTCAACCATCTATGTCATATTGGTTCTGCTTATGAAGATGATCCTTTATTGTAAAAAGTCGTTGAATCTGAATCACAAAAAACCATACACTTTTTATTATTTGTGACCTTTCAGAACAAATCGCATCCTAATTCCTGGTTTGGGCAAACGAATTGCCCTAAAACTTAATTTAAAATGGATTTTATATTTTCATTTATCAACTTATTTTATATTATTGTTGGTAATAAAAAACCCCGGCTGGTCTGGAAACCATAATGCCGGGGCGTAAAAACAAAGTGATTCATGTATATCGATCCTCATTTTTAGAATGTCGATGAGTATTTTCCTTTCCCCCATTTTTCTCATCGACTACTGGAAAAATTGCAGATTCACAATTCTTTACATAATCTGGTTACTCAGGTAACTGTTCTATCATACTTGACAGCAATATTTGTCTAAATAAAATAGGTTCGTTGTGACGGGCCTATGTGTTCCTACTAGTGCGTCAAGACGCAACTAATTGATAATTAGATAAAATTTTCGTTCTTTGAAGAAAAACATGATGTCAAGAGGACAACCCCCAGCCCCGGCTATCCCAATGACTGAAGCTCAGGTTGAGGTTTTCAAACAACTGATCAGAAGTCATAAAACGGCACAGCAAATCTCGAAGCGAGCCCAACTGTTATTATTGGCCCATCAAGGCCAAAGCAACTCAGCCATTAAACGAGCCTTGGGCCTTGCGCTCAATACAGTAAAGTCCTGGCGAAAACGTTGGCTTGAATCCTATGAAGAATTAC
>JAGQVA010000205.1 GCA_020438265.1 Bacteroidota bacterium | reverse complement strand
GTGATCGGTCCCAGAATAAAATCCAGATAATCCAGTTGATGAGAGGCCAAATCGTAAAAATATCCTCCTCCGGCAATTTCCGGATCTACGCGCCAGTTTTGATCCAGACCACGAATAATCTCGGGCTGCCGTGATTGAAAGAGCTGGATTTGCACAATTCTGACCTGCCCGATGGCACCCTGGTCTATGAGATCTTTTACTTTAAGAAAATTAGGAAGGCAGCGGCGATAATACGCAACATATAAAGGCACATTTGCCTTTTTGCAGGCTTCAACCATGGCCTGACATTCGGCGTGCGTGCGTGCCATGGGCTTTTCGACATACACCGGCTTGCCGGCCTGGGCTGCTTTTATGGTATATTCTGCGTGAGTATTAGGTGGAGTTGCAACATAAATCGCATTCACTTCAGGGTGATTGATGAGTGTATCAGCATCGTCAAACCAATGAGGCACTTTATGCCGTTTTGCGTAGTCCCGGGCTTTTTCACCATTTCGCCGCATGACCGCTACCAGACTCGAATCTTTAACTAAACTTAGGGCTGGCCCGCTTTTTACTTCCGTCACATCTCCGCAACCAATAATTCCCCAACGGACTGTATCAAAAGGAAAGGTATAATTATTCATTAAAAACGTTAATTATGATCAATCAAAATCTGTAAACTCAGCGTAACGATCTCCCCCATGGACCGGCAGCTTAAAAAATGATTATTCCTGTAATGATGCGATAAATCTTTCGCAAGCATTTTTACATACCTGGGTTTGGATAATTGTGAGTTCGCCATCGCATTCAGCAAATCCTTGATTTGATTACCCGAATACCGAAACCGGCTGGCAATCATTGACCTTTCCTCTTTCTGATATTGCCTGACTGTAGTGGGTGTCATATTTCGCAGACCAACCTCGATGATCGGCATATTTTCCTTGAAATACTTGGGCATGTAAATGCTTTTCCGGGGTTCATAGGATTGCTGGTCAAAATCAATTGCCCTGAGACGATAATGAATATCTTCAAAATCAGGCATAATTTCTACCACATAATTACTTGAGTGCATATCTCCCAGCAAACGCACAAAACACCTTTCATTAAACTTGACAAATTCCTTGGCCAAACGAATTTCATTTTCCACGATGCCCTCATTGAGATAGTGGCGAAAAAAATCTTCTCCCGGCACTCCTGCAATATGTTCCTCAATCAGGGTATCGCGATCCACGACAAAACTTATTCGGTTAGGAGATAATAAGTGCTCCAGTTCCAGTCCATAAACACGGGAAGCATCGGCCTTTTTAATATAGAAATAGTCAAAGTTGTCGTTGATATTATTGACAATCCGCACCCTGAAAGGGTTCGTATTTCCATACAAACACAAATCAATCCGATCAATATATAAATGCCGCATTACAGAAAGATCTCCATTGGCACGAAGAATGGCGTAAATCTCTTTCAGGCTTTCGTTAATGTGGTTGAGGTCGTCCTGAGAATACATCAGGGAAATCCAATCCGTATCTTTTCCATATTTATCATACAGGGTAATGCCCTCGCTATACCGCATCAAATCTTCATAAAGAATAGGCAGATTCATGTCCCTACCGTAATTCTTCAGGTAATCACTGAGCCCCTCATCCACAGGATAAGGGATTTTTTTTTCTTTAATTCTGGCCATGAAGATCAAGATAGGAGGAAGAAACTGGTTTTCAAAGTTTTTTAGGTTTTCACGTTTTTTGTCTTCTTTTTATGGAAGGAATCAATGTAGTTTTACAAGAATTCTGGCATGTGATTTGATTCTTACATTGACATAATTTCAACCCAGATCATAGGCCAAATCATTATTTCATCTTAAGTTACAAGCCTAAGTAAATGCTGATAAAATCAACTCATTGTGTTCTTTTTGCTTTGATATTTCTTGCCTTAGGCAGCAGTTTCCGGCTGAACGCACAAGCAGATGATGCAAGCATACGTAATGAAAAATATCCTTTTCTCCGCCAGGATATCAATGTCATTGATAATAACCTGGAAGGTCTCAAGCATTTTTACCGGCAACTGGATTTACTTCTCAGTGGAAAAAAACGAACTGTGAATATCGTCCATATTGGCGATTCTCATATTCAGGCGGATTGGTTTTCGGGAAAGGTAAGAAAAGAATTACAGGAAGAATTTGGCTCTGCGGGTCGTGGTCTTGTATTTCCTTATCGGGTTGCCAAAACCAATAGTCCCCCCGATATTAATTCTTCCAGCAATGTACAATGGTCTTCCAAAAGAAATATTCACAGAAGTGGAAATATGCCTATTGGTATCAGTGGAATTACTATTCAAACCAGATCCAGTGATTTTGTACTCAAACTGGGCGTTCAGGGTAATGAAAACAAATTTAACAAGATTACTTTATTCACTGAAAAAGGTCCCTTAAGTTATAATCTCAACGTAAGCAGCAATCCGGATCAATCCAAAGAGGATTTAAACCCTTCTATCAGCCTTCAGGGAAATGAACTGTCCCACGAACAGGCGATTTATCATGAAGTCATTGCTGGTGAAAGTCTGGCATCCATTGCCGAAACATACCGGGTTTCTATCGCTTCAGTAAAAGAACTGAATCATATCGAAGGATCAACCATTTATGCAGGTCAAAAATTATTGATAAAAAGGACAAAAATTCTTAATCATACTCCGATTTCATCATCTCAATATCAGGACTATTCTTCTGTGGCAACGGGTTTTCATTCCAGTAGCCAGTTTGTTAGCACAGTTTATTTACCTGAAGCTGTAAATACCGTTTTTCTAAGAGGGGATAAAAATATGGACTCCCAGAATGAAGCAACCATTTACGGGATTGTATTGGAAAACTACGAACACTCAGGTATTTTGTATCACATGGTAGGAGTCAACGGGGCTCAGTTTATACACTATAACAACAGCTCAGAACTTTTTCTTGAGCAATTACAGGTACTCAGACCCGATTTGATCATTATTTCACTGGGTGCCAATGAAACTGCTAATAAGTGGTTTAACGGGGATCACTTTTTCAAGCAGCTGGATACATTTATTCACTCGCTGGAGCAAAATACGCCCCACGCAAGTATATTGCTGACTACACCTGCTGATGCACTTTTATCAAGACAATATCCCAATGAAAATATTACCAAAGCCAGAGATATTATTATTGATTATGCAATCAGAAATGGTTTGGCAGCATGGAATTTTTATGATGTCATGGGAGGATTGGAATCAATCAGAAACTGGTATAATACAGGTTTGGCACAAAGAGATCACCTCCACCTGACCAAAGCTGGCTATGAATTACAGGGAACACTTTTATTTGAAGCAATAATAAATGGATATGGATCTTATCGGGCTGAAAGATAAATTAAAGGAATTGTTTCTCTACAATCCGGAGAAGCCACTGTTATTTAACAGTGAGTCATTCCTTTTTTTGTTTCTTGCCTTCCTTGGGATTTACATTATCCTTGCCAACCGAAAGACGATCAGGGTCATTTACGTTCTGGCCTTTTCGCTATTTTTCTATTATAAATCCAGTGGAATGTTTTTCATTCTGCTGCTGATTTCGACCATCATTGATTTTACCCTCGGTATATTAATACATCTCTATCATTCTGAAGAACGAACTTACCGGAAGGTGCGAATCTGGCCATTTAAACAATTCGAGATACTGGATTTATCGAAAGAATTTTCGATTCAACTCCGGCCATGGCTTGGACCTTATTATGGAAAAATCGTCAGGGCCTCATTTATGTTTTTAAGCCTGATTCTAACGGCTATTGATGGCCTGACTTCCAAATTTGTCAGTCCTGAAAATAATAAAAAGAAAAGGTTTTTTTACCTGATTACCAGCGTCGTAGCAAACCTGGGGTTACTTGCCTATTTTAAATACACCAATTTTTTCATTGGTACAATCAATGAAGTTGCTGGCTCCAATATCCAGTTTGCGCATATATTTTTGCCAGTAGGGATTTCCTTTTTCACCTTCCAGACGATGAGTTATACCATCGATATATTTCGGAAAAGGCTTACCCCGGTTATCAGCATATTGGATTTTGCCTTTTTTGTTTCTTTTTTCCCACAACTCGTAGCTGGCCCCATTGTCAGAGCGGTAGATTTTCTTCCCCAGATCCGGGATAAAATCAGGGTAACCCAGGAAGATATTGGGAAAGGGCTTTTATTAATCTGCACGGGTTTATTCAAAAAAGCGGTCATTTCGGATTATATCAGTGTCAATTTTGTAGACAGGGTTTTTGAGAACCCCTCACTCTACTCGGGCTTCGAAAACCTCATGAGTATCTATGGATATGCACTGCAAATTTACTGTGATTTTTCCGGGTATTCAGATATGGCTATTGGTATTGGATTATTGCTGGGCTTTCGGTTGCCGATTAACTTCCTCGCGCCCTATCAGTCCAAAAGCATTCAGGAATTCTGGCGTCGCTGGCATATCTCTCTTTCTTCCTGGTTGAGGGATTATCTCTATATTTCTATGGGTGGTAACCGCAAAGGTCAAAGGAGAACCTATATCAACCTGATGATGACCATGATTTTGGGAGGATTATGGCATGGAGCATCCTGGAAATTTGTTTTCTGGGGTTTTATGCACGGAATTGCTCTGGCCATTGACAGGCTGATGAAAGATACCAAGGCTTTCATTGCGATAAAGTTTATGGATTTCATGGATTATCTGGATCAAATTGCCCTTCAAAGAGAAAAAGGAGTCGTTGAATCCAGTGACGGAGGGATGAAAATCCGAAAACTTCAATGGTTTATGCAAGGCTGGTTTTCACTGGGAATCAGCTTGCTGGTTCACCTCACAGGAATTTTCCTGACCTTTCATTTTATCTGCTTTTGTTGGGTATTTTTCAGGGCTGAATCCTTTGCAGCAGGCTGGGAAATGATCAATCAGATCCTGACCAATTTCCAGGGCGTAATCGCCTGGCAGGTTTTCACGGGATACAAAGAAGTATTTATGCTGATGGTCCTGGGATATATCCTTCATTTTCTGCCGAATGATATCGATCTGGCTGTGGAAAAGCGCTTTATCGCTTCGCCTATGTTTGTCAAATCACTCGCGCTGGCCCTTATTATCTGGATGGTGATTCAGACCCGATCAGCGGATATTCAGCCGTTTATTTATTATCAGTTTTAATAAAAGTTACCGGGCCAAAAAGTTTTCCACCGTTTCTTCAAAAATGTCGGGAGCTTCAATAAATGCCCAGTGTCCGCAATTGGGAATAACCACCAATTCACTATTGGGAAGATATTCGTCTATCTTTTTGACCGCATCCAGTGGATTGGCGTCATAATCTCCATGAATCAGAAGAGTTGGACAAGTAACCCAAGTTAACCCTTCATGCAAATCATAATTAACCAGATCGGGAAAAAGAAACTGTAGTTTTGCTTGTCTTTCCATTCGGTCGGAGGACAGGCTGAGGTTTAATTTATCCAAATCAGAAGGATCATAAAAAGTAATCCCAAAGCTAAATTTAAACGCCTGTAATAAAGCCAAAGAGTCTCCGGCTAAAAAGCCCGGAGTATTGGTGAGGGAATCTGAAATATGATAATGTTCCGCACTGGTACGACCATTCAGATTAGCCATAGCGGCAGCTGTAAATTCCCGGCTGGCCCCAATTGTATTGACAAGGATCATGGATTTGAGGTTTTCAGGATAGGTACCTGCATACCACATCGCCAGAAGCCCTCCCCATGAATGTCCCATGATATTCATTTTTTCCAGCCCGAAATGCTTGCGAAGCCCTTCAATATCTTCGACAAAATTCCTCATCGTCATTGAGCTCGAATCCACATCATAGCTTGACTGACCAGAAGCCCGATGATCGTAAAAAATCAACTGATATTTATCGGTAAGTGATTCTAAATGAGGTAAAAAATACCCATGACTCATCCCCGGACCACCGTGAATAACAAGAAGAGGTTCTCCCGTTCCCATGGTAAAAGCGTACAATTCCGTTCCATTTACCTGGATGAGTCGGGAATCTTTTTTTAATTCATGCCCCTGATTTTCTTTGGCTGGTTTTTGACAGGCTGAAAAGAAAAAGATGGCGACTATAACTGTAAAACACAGTTTTATTGAAAATAATGGTTTCATTTAGGAAGCTTTTGTATGGCCAATTATAGTAAAAATTTAGTTATTGGCCATTAGATTTTGGCTATTCGCCTTTGGTTATTGGAAATAACACATATCATTCGCCCTGAATCCAAACCAGCCAAAGGCTAAAATCCAAAGGCTAAAGGCTAATGGCCAATAGCTATTTTCCGCTTTAAAGCAAGGGAAAATGATGAAAACGTTTTTTTCTTTCCTGATAAATCCTGAACATGTATATTCATTGAAAACTTTAGATATTCATATTCAATTATTTTAACTATGCTACTACTTACAATACATAACTTTGGCAAGAAAACCTGGTTACTGATCGTATTTTCAATTCTGGTCATCATGGCTTTTGGACAGGGAAAAGACAGGGAATCCCTGGACCCTACTGTTACCGAGATTTGGGAACCTGTACCACCAAAAGTAACTCCGGGAGAGGGAACGATGCCTCCTTCAGATGCTATTATTCTATTCGATGGAACAAGTCTGAATAACTGGACTTCCGAAAATGGTGGAAAAGCAAAATGGACAGTAGGAGACGGTGCATTTACAGTTAAGGCCGGAACCGGAGGAATAAAAACCAAACAGAAATTTGGAGATATGCAGCTGCACATCGAATGGCGTTCTCCTTCGGAAGTTAAAGGCGAAGGACAAGGCAGGGGAAACAGTGGCCTGTTTTTGATGGAAACCTATGAAGTGCAGATCCTTGATTCCTACGAAAGTCGCACCTATTCCAACGGCCAGGCGGGGAGTATCTACAAACAAAGCATTCCTTTGGCTAATGCTACCAAACCTCCTGGAGAATGGCAGACGTATGACGTCATTTTTATGGCGCCTGTTTTTAGAGAAGATGGTACTTTGAGCAGACCCGCAACAGTAACAGTGATCCATAATGGAATCGTTGTGCAAAACCATACGACCATTACCGGTGGAACAGAATACAAAGGCCTGCCTGTTTACAAAGCCCATGGGAAAAAATCGATTATGTTGCAGGATCATGGAAATCCGGTTAGTTTCCGCAACATCTGGGTCAGAGAACTTTAAAAGAAAGGTAAAAGATGAAGAAATTATTTTTGTTGATGTGTTTCCTGCCAGCATTTACCTTACATGCTCAGCAGGTTTATAAATTTGGAAAAGGAACTACCTGTGTGGTCAAGGGAACCTCTACTCTTCACGATTGGACAGCCACAGCTTCAGAGGTTTCCGGAATGATAGAACTGGACAAATCGTTTGCAAAAAAAGGCCTGCCTAAAGAAGGAGCCACAATCGAAAAAGCCAGCTTTTCGGTAGTTGTAAAAAGTCTTGACGGAGGCAGAGGTGCAACGATGAATAATAAAATCAATGATGCTTTTAACGCGGACGAGCATCCAAATATCTCTTTTAACCTGACAAAAGCTGAGGTTACCAGCGTGGATAAGGCAAATCAGAAGTTTGTACTGAATCTCACAGGAAAATTATCCATGGCTGGTAAGACGAAGGAGGTGAATTTCCCCATGACGGGTACGGTAGCGAATGATGGGGCTTACGTTTTCGATGGTGAAAAGGAAATTGACATGACTACTTATGGAATGGAAACGCCCTCTGCGATGTTTGGACAAATTGAAACAGGCAAAGATGTAAATGTCATTTTACATCTCGTTGCAAAACCTTAATATTCTGACATTAAATATAACGATGATTAAAATTGATAAACTTTCTTTAAAACCTGTGTTATTTTTTCTGTTTGCAGGTTTGTTATCGCTGCCGTTGATGAGTGTGGGGCAGGAAGATGAGTCAAGTGAAGAACCTGAAACCTATGTTCAGGAAATCCCCGGAACGAAGTTGGGATTTGAAATGGTGTTATTACCAGGTGGAACTTTTATGATGGGTAGTCCTGAATCGGAGGCAAACCACCGGGAAGACGAAAGTCCGCAACGGGAAGTTGCTGTTGAACCATTCTGGATGGGGAAATACGAAATGAGTTTTGACGTGTATGAAATTTATCGGGAAAAAGATAAAGACAATACAGAAACAACGGCTC
>JAGQVA010000204.1 GCA_020438265.1 Bacteroidota bacterium | reverse complement strand
TTTTACTTCCTTATTCTTTATTAGCGATAGCGCTTATTTTAACTTATTCTTAAATACCTGAAAGTCAAGCAAGTAAAAAAGATGTACGGGAAGATTAGCATTAAAAAGGGGATGCCCGTCCCTGAACACCCCCTTATGCAAAATTTATATAAAAACTGGTAGATATTAACCTTTGCTAAAATGATCCTGTAACCTTCAGGAATCCAAAAAATCCATTCACACCAAACTGCTGCACCCTACGGCTATAAACAAATCTGCCGAGACTGACATTCGCTGAATGTTTGTGCTGATCGGGATAGGTATTTGTTATGTTATGGCCTCCTAAAGCAACCCTTACCTGACCGTTATTTCGGGTACTAAACAAATAGGCAACTTCCAGATCGGTCAGGAATTTTGGCATAAAAACCTGATCCCGGGATTCAATCTGACCAGTAAGGTCGTTGAAAACCCAGTTGGATTCGTTTCCGTCGGCAGGATCGATATATTCCACTTTCCCAAAACGGGTCGCTTGTCCCCTGATCTGAAATTTGCCTATGTTGTAGTTAGCAATTAAAATGATTTTGCTGGCAGGAGAGGCTACTTCTAATCGGGAAATTTCTTCGCGATTAAAAAAGATTTCTTCTTTTCCCTGTAATAATCCCGGAAGATTAATATTGGGATCAACTACAGTCTCGGTAAAATTGGTATTCAGGGAAAGATCGAGCGTGTTCCTTCCTAATTGAATTCCATTATAATAAGCAGAGAAGTCAATTCCGCGTGTTTGAGTATTAATGGCATTGGCAAAAAACTGAGTAGCACCTACTCCTAAAGGCTCAAGTATGGGGAAAAACTCCGTTGGATTTCCGGAACCATCCAGGGAAGAAAATCTTCCGGAAAGGACGATTCTATCCTGAATATCGATTTGATAAGCATCGACTTTGACAGAGAAATCTTTATCGGTAAAAGGTTTGTAAATCAATCCGAAAGTCAGGTTTTGGGCCAATTCTGCTTTCAATGTAGGAATTCCAAAAGCACGGGCTACAGCGCTATTATTTCGGAAAGTTCCAACTCTGAGCGGCGTTTCTCCAATAAACTGAAGGCTGATATTATTAAAATATACCTGATGAATCGAAGGCGCACGGAATCCTGTACTATAAGTTGCTCTGAAAGTCAGCCAGCGATACATATACCGACCTGAAACTTTCCAACTAAAATTATTACCAAAATCCTTATAGGACTCATATCTCATCGTAGCTCCAAAGTAAAGAGCCGGAGAGACATCCATGTCCATTCCCAAATAACCTGCTACGTTGGTCCGATCTCCCTGAACCTCATTCTCAGGTTGAAAGCCGGGAAAAACCTGAATGCCTGGAGCTTTTAATACTCCATTGCTGGTGGTATCCGTCCCCTGCTCCCAGGAAGCAGGTTCCCCCGGTACGATTTCATATCTTTCATGGCGGAATAATCCTCCAACTTTCACAGTCATTGTATCTATTCCGGAAAATGGACGATACCCCCATTTTGCATCCAGATTGGTATTGTTTTGTCCGGAACGAAATCCTCCGGCATAGGCTTCCAGTGGAGATGCTACGCCAAATGAGGCATTATTGGAGTTTTGAACCGTAAAATCCAGTGAATTTGATCCATAGGTATTACTCAGATCTAATAACCATCCACCTTTGCGCCCTTTCACACCCACAGTAAAATAGCGGTCATTGATATCAGTTCTGATTTTGGGTGAAAAACCGTAGGGATATAATTCGGGTACTACGCGATCTTTGTCTTTGGGAAACCGGTAAAATCCATTAGCTTCTCCAATTCTGTAATTACTTCCCGCATATCCATAAATTTCTGCGTTATTTGTTATAGGAAGGCTGGCGTTAATAACCGTAGAAGCATCCATTGTACCCGCGCTTCCAATTGACATCACCCTTTTTCCGCTGTACCCTGTATTGGCAAAAAATCCGCTTAAATCATCGTCCCTTGAATCGCCATAAACAGTACCGGTATAGTCTCCTGATCGATTAACCGGATCGCGGTTGATAAACTGACCTGAAACGTGAATATATCCTTTCTCACCAATATCAAATCCAAAATTGCTGTGGATTTTGGTATAAGTTCCGTCCAGTTGTTCTGTCGTCCCTACCTGAAACCCTCCTCCGGTAAAACCGGTTTCTTTTCTCAATACAATATTGATTACCCCTGCAACCGCATCGGAGCCGTAGAGCGTTGAAGCACCATTTTTCAGGATTTCTATATGATCGATGATCGATACAGGAATGGCATTGATATCTGTACTAACGGCTCCTCTGGCAATGGTTCCATTCACATTGATCAAAGAACTGGTATGAAACCTTTTCCCATTTATCAGAATCAGCACCTGATCTGGCCCCAGGCCACGCATGGAAATCGGATCAATATGATCGGTTCCGTCAGCAATCGTCTGATGGGTAGAGTGAAAAGTCGGCACCAGATACTGCAACACTTCTCCCAGATTTTGGCGTGAGGAATTGACAATTTCTTCATGACTGATGATATCAACCGGCTCGCCCTGACCACCGATCTCAACTTTTTCAGGTCTTAAAAAGATCTCTACCAGTGTATCTTTGGTCAGATTAACCTTGATAGCTCTTTCAGAAAAACCGATTGAATTAACGATCAGTTCGTAATTTCCAGGCTTGAGCATAAAGGAAAACATCCCGTTTACATTGGTAGGAGTCTGCAATTCCTGGTTTTTGATTTTGATGATCGTTCCTGATAAAGGGCCAAATTCATCCGAGACAATTCCTTCAAGGTTGTATTTCTGAGCAAGAATGCTGGCTGGTATAAAAGTCAATAATACCAGAGCCGCTACTGTTAAAAACTGAGTAATAATTATTTTCAAGATTCGATTATTTTAAGGTTGAACGACGATTCCTAAATCTTTAATTCTTTTCATTTCTTTGGGTTTCACGCTTCCTGCGCAGAAAATGACCAGTCTGCTGCTCTTCATCCCTTCTACGCCTTCCAGGCTTTCCATAGGATTACTTCGACAATAGATTCGGGTGAGAAGAGGTAGCTGATCTACTCCCTTTAGATTTTGAATTTTATTATTGTTTATTGAAAGTTGACCCAGATTCACCAGCGTTTCGACTCCTTCAAGGTTTTGCAAACTGTTTTTTTCACAGCTTAACTGAATAAGATTGGTCAAGGCTTTGACTCCGCTCAGATCCGGAAGAAACACATCATTTAAACTCAAAGAAGTCATCGCGAAAATGGATTCCAATTGTTCGTCTGTTGGGGTAGCTGCCGCTGTCATACCCAGAACCTGTGTATTAAAAGCGGTTTTCCACTGCATATTCAGGTTATTCCACCAGGCGCGCCTTCGCTCAGGCTTATTATACCAGATTGCTGGTCGGGATTGAAGTTGACAAAATTGAGCATATTCTTTAGCAGCTTCGAAGTCAGGAATTTTTTGAAAATGAGGTGCTGCTTTTTCGTATTCCTCAATCGCAAAATAGGTAAGTCCCAGATAATATTCGACTTCCTGGTTTTCTGGCTGAACCTTCGCCAGGGCTTCGAGTAATTCGATAGATTTTAAATAATTGAGGGTGCTATTATCTCCTGTTTCATAAAGCGCTTTTGCTTCAACCAAAGAAGCTGGCGTTTCCCTTTTGATTTTTCCTGCCGAAACAGGGATCACATTATTTGTTTCACAGGAAAGAAAATTTTCGAGATCTCTTTTAATTGCAAGCCCCACAATATCATATAAACCAGACATATCATCTACATTTCCAACAATAGGCTGACTGGTCAGGTATTTGATTTCAGAAGTATAAATTCCTTCACAGTTTTCGTAGGAATAATACACTTCCACGGTTTTATCTGCCCCAACAATGTATTCGCCTACAACAATGATGTCTGCACTGATTTCTTCACAAACACTATTGGTCAAATAATAATTACATGAAGAAGTAACCTCCGAATCATCATCAACCTTTGAAATATAGGAAGCAATGGTTTTTCCTGTGCGGTATTTGGAAATCCATTCTACCGGTTTTTGACAATTATTAATGGTTTTTAGTTTACTGATGGTGTAATTATATAATTTTTGACCATCGGGCTTCACGTGAGTCGTATTGGGAGGCGACTCGTTGCAAAAAGGCATAATAGCAATGCGAACCGCTGAATCCACTACATGATTTTCCGTCCTTTCAGGGTAAGAATAAAGAGACAAAGTGAGTGTCATTTGCCAACACAATATTGGCAAAACCAAATAATAGAGGTTTTTCATAAATATATATGGGAACGTTTTAGTCTTGTCTACTTGAGGATATTCTGAATTTCCTTTTTGAGGTTCTTCCTTAAATTCTGAATGTTCGAGTCTGTAACGACAATTTCCTGACTGTACTTCTGACTGGGAACGTGCAGAACTTCACATATAACCCGCAACTGATTATCGGGTAACTGAATAATATTGCCGGTAAGGATATTCTCAGCTTTAAGGAATCGGGCCACTTTTAAGGCCTGTTCCTGACTACAGAAATCGTCTGTATGAAGCCCAACCTCATCAATCGCCGCCTGCACAAGGCTTTTGGAAACCGTAGTTTTACTATTTCCCCCTGACGCACGGATAGCAAACGAAGCATCCCGATAAATGCGCATGGAAAATGCATCATCGTCTAATCCATTGCAAAAGGGAATGATAGCGATTTTTCCAGCTTCAAACTCAACAACGCCATTGGAGTTTTCATTTATCATTGAGGTTTTTGTAGATGCCAATTCTTCATTATCCGCAACAGGAGTTATCAGTTCCTGGATTTCTTCGGGTGTACGCACATTCGGGAAGAGGTTGCTTGCAGGTGGAATAGCAAGATCCTCTGCCTCATTTTCCTTTAGCTGCGTATTTGTTTCTTCAGAAACATTCATTGGAGCAGATTCCATCCTGTAAATTTCAGGTTCTTCCGGTTCCGTATAAGCTTCCGATTTTGTAGACGTGTCAATACCTGCTCTTTTTTCAGTATGATATGTGGTTGTATTTTCATCATCAAGAAAAGTGGCTGGTTTATAACTATAATATGCAAAGGCAAGAACCAGCAGAATAATAATGGCAACTAAAAGCGTGGTCTGTGATTTATTCATAGTAGGACGAAGTTTGGCACCTCCTGTTTGCAACAATTCAATTTGTAAATGACAATGATCTATTTCTCGTTCAATGGCCTGTCTGTCAGGATAAAAATCGGGGCTATGAAAACTTAAGGCCTCCTCAAATTGATGCGCAGCTTCAGACCATTTCTCATGCTCCTTAAGCTGAAGGGCGGAATCAATGAGTTCATCAAAACGAATCCCCTGGCTACAGGTAGCGATCACTCCATTGATCTGATTGAGATCAATGTCATACCCATTTCTCACCAAGCCCAAAGTATGCTGAAAAGCCAGAATTGCGTTTTTCCAATCTTTCTTCTGGAAAAACTGGTTTCCTGCATCAATGTATTGATTGAAAGTTAAAATAGATTGACAATATTCCTTTTTTCCTTGAATCTCTTCCCGGGTAAGATTAAAAGATTCGTGATGTAATCCAGCCGCCAGTTCGTAATTTTTTATTGCCTCTCCCCATTTTCCTTCATCAACCTTGCTTTCGGCAATATGTATATGGGATAAAAACCTGACCATCTGAAGGTCGTTTTTTTCAAGCTCAGTCAAAAATCTTTTGATACTGGCAGGATTAGGACCTTTTTCCCCGGGATTTACACTTGATGTTTTCCTTCTGCTTCCAGAACTTACCTTGCGGATCATTCTTACTGCTTTCTCGTGTATTTCCTGGCTTCCATGATTAAGAATGGTAAGCAGTTTTTCCGAAGCTTTGGAAGTCTCGTTTTGTTCAATGAGAAGGTACACCTCCTTTGTAAAATAGGTCATCATTAGGCTTTTATTAGGTCTGTTTCTCCTGTAATCAAACAGGTTGGAAACAAAAATTATCAAATAGAATTATCTACTAATTCTAATAGCATGTAGGATAGCATCAATATGGAGAGGAAAGAGAGGTAGGAAATCTGGAAATTACGAGAGTTTTGGGTAGCTTGGCTGAGAATAATAATCGCTTAAGAATTATTCATTCTGATAGTTCAAAATTAAATAGTTGTTCAATTTATTTAAAGCCTTTCAGACTCAATGGTCAGATATATACGACGAACGGAACAATAATCAGGGTCAATGGGTGAATGAAATGGCTCAATTTGGAAAAACCGTACTTTACCCAAATATGAAAAACTTACTACCTACTCTCGGATTTATACTTTTATTAGCGAGTTGCCAACCTGATCATCAGGTTTCAGCCCCCGCTCCGGTTATGCCTGTCCCCTCCCCTGCTCAGCTTGCCTGGCATGAATTGGAATTCTATGGTTTTGTTCATTTTAATATGAATACCTTTTCCAATATGGAATGGGGAATGGGAGATGAAGATCCCTCCCGGTTTAATCCCACAGAACTGGATTGCAGACAATGGGCAAAAGTGTGCAAGGAAGCCGGACTAAAAGGTATTATTCTTACAGCCAAACACCACGACGGATTTTGCCTCTGGCCTTCTGCTTATACAGAACATTCCGTTAAAAACGCTCCCTGGAAAAACGGCAAAGGCGATGTGGTCAAAGAATTATCAGAAGCCTGCAAAGAATATGGGTTAAAATTCGGGGTTTATTTATCGCCCTGGGATCGAAATCATGCTGATTACGGAAAACCTGAATACATCACCTATTTCCGCAATCAGTTAAGGGAATTATTGACCAATTATGGAGATGTTTTTGAAGTCTGGTTTGACGGAGCGAATGGCGGAACAGGTTATTACGGAGGGGCCAATGAAGAACGACGGGTTGACAAACAAACCTATTACGATTGGGAAAATACCTATAAGATCATCTACGAACTTCAACCCAATGCTATCATTTTCAGCGATGCAGGCCCGGGATGTCGCTGGGTAGGAAATGAACATGGTTTTGCCTATCCTACAACCTGGTCTAATTTAATGATGGATTCTGTCTATGGGGGAATGATTGAATATGCCGATCAATGGTCAATGGGGCAGGAAAACGGAACGCACTGGGTGCCTGCCGAGGCTGATGTTTCCATTCGTCCGGGATGGTATTACCATGAATATGAGGATCATAAAGTCAAATCCTTGCCTGATTTGCTGGAAATTTACTATAAAAGTGTGGGAAGAAACGCCTCTCTCTTATTGAATTTTCCGGTTGACAAACGAGGGCTGATTCACGAAAATGATGTGGTGCAATTGCAAAAACTGACTACAAAACTGAAGGAGGATTTTGCGAATGATTTGGCACGGGGAAAAGAAGCAAAAGCTGATTCTGAAAGGGGAAAAGAATTTGCAACCAGTAATCTTACTGACGGAGATACGGATACTTATTGGGCAACTTTTGATTCAGTCATTCAGGCGAGCGTCACAGTTGATTTTGGAGGAGAAATAACCTTTAATCGGGTTGTTTTACAGGAATATATCGCTCTGGGACAGAGAATCAAACAATTTACCCTTGAGGCAAAAACAGATCAGGGCTGGAAAACCATTGCGGAAGAAACAACCATTGGCTATAAAAGAATTCTTCGTTTACCCGAAACAAAAACCTCAGAGTTAAGGCTCAATATCCTCGACGCTAAAGCCTGTCCAGTGATTTCCAATCTCGAAGTATATCTGGCACCCAAATTAGTCATTCCTCCAGCAATCTCTCGAAATAAAGCAGGCGAAGTTTCCATGAATGTTCCTGAAGAAGGAGTGAAGATTTACTATACCCGGGATGGAACAGAGCCAACACCCGATGGACAGGCATATTCGGGGCCATTTTTGCAAAAAGATCCTGCTATCATTCAGGCAATTGCAGTAGATCAACAAACTGGTAAGATCAGTGAAATCAGCCGGATAGAGTTTGATATTTCCGCTGCAAATTGGAAAGTCATTTCTTCTGATGAAAAGGCGGTCAACGCAATTGACGGGAACTCATCATCCTATTGGACCGCCCCTTCCAATCCTGGTGAAATTGTGATTGACCTGGGGGAACAAAAGGACTTGCGTGGTTTTACCTATCTGCCTATGCAAGCCCGATGGATTTCCGGTTTTATCAAAGAATATGAGTTTTGGATAAGCAGGGATAATAAAAGCTGGACAAAGGTAACCTCAGGCGAGTTTGCCAAT
>JAGQVA010000203.1 GCA_020438265.1 Bacteroidota bacterium | reverse complement strand
TCACCTGGTGTAAAATAAAATTTTTCGTAGTAATGCGGATCATCAGGAATGTGCATCTTTCTATATAAGCCTGCTTGTGAACCGTCTGAATCAATTATATAAGCACTGTTGTGATAAACCCCCTGCATTCTTCGCTCAAAAAAAGGAACGATAATAACTACTCCTAATTCTTTTGCCAAAGCGCTAAAAGCAGTAAACGAAATACCCCCGAGAGGCTCCGCCAAAGCAAAATTTTCAACGTCTTCACTCTGGCAGAAATAATGACTGCTGTAAAGTTCTGGGAGACAAATAACTTCTGCGCCTTTTCCGGCGGCTTTCCTGACCCATTCAAGACATTTTTTGAGGTTTTCCTGAGGGGTGTTGTTAAGACTTAATTGAACAACACTTATTCTATAAGTTGATTTTGGCATTTGTTACAGTGTTATTTGGACGGGTAATATAGTCGGTTTTGCGTCACTATGGCGCAAAAACCGACAAGAATTTAGTTTAAAACCTCTTTTTTAATAATTTTTGAGACCTTTGAATCAGCCTCCTTGATCTCTATTTAAATTATTGCTTATTCGAAACAAATCCATCTGACTCCGAGACTAAAGTAGCGAGCATGACCTTATCAAGGCCATAAGTTTGAGCCATCCGTGAAATGGGGCCTTTGAGTTGTTCATCCTGCTCAATAAGCTTGAGGAAATCATGATTGATTTCTTCGATTTGTTTTTCCAGGAAGGCAACATATCGTTTCAGCCTGTCAATCATATTCGGGATGGGTTGTTGCTTACTTTCCTTTGTTTTCAGTTGCTTACTCGCACGACGAAAATCTTTTTTCCGTTGAATCAATTCATGCGACAATCCTTTTAGCGTATGCATATTTTCGGCCGGGATATCCCATTGGGTAAGTTTCCCGCTTAACCCTTTTTGTACCAAAGTGTTGAGTTCTAATTTATTGGCTTTTAGCCCTATGGGAGATTCTTCTCCATTGGTGGCTTTCGGTAAAATTACATAAACACTGTAGCCCTGCTCATTAAGAAAATGAATAATAGGTTGGTGGTATTGTCCCACTGCTTCCAGCACAACAACCGTTGGTACTTCAGGATGATTACCGATTTGGTTTTCGAGCCAGATACCTGCCTGCCAGAATTCTTTAGGTGTATTCGAAATTGTTTTCGACTTTTTGATCTCAAATTGGTTTTCCTTTGTCAGGAATGCATGGCGGAGATAAATTTCTTCTCTATTAACAATAACTCCAATACTCTGTTTTAAATAACTCATTATACTAACATGTAAATACAAAGATCGGTATTGATCTTTGGTTAAATTTTTGGTCTGTTTATATAAATACTTTTGACTCACCGGATAAGACCATTCGTCGAAATTATAAAATCCGAAATCAAATCACAATCGAATAATATGGCTTTGAAGCTTTGTAATAAAAGAAAAAACGATCTTAAAAGTATAGAGCCACTTGTTTTTTCATTTTTATCTTCCCTCCTCCAGTTCAGAAACAATCGCCCGACCTCCCAAATAAAAATACCACGCTGATAACGCCATAAAAACATGTGCAATGTCTGTATGGGTAAACCAGGGGCCAATCCCTATTTTAAACATGTAAAAAGCACCCGCGATAAATGAGAAACCTACTGCATATAAAAAGAGCTTGCAGCCTATATGATTCGTTTTTTTATACACAAATAAACTAAAGCCAAATACCACTGCAAGGCCGTAAGCGGAATGTAATTCGACAAAAAAGAAGTTTAGGGTTGAAAAACTGAGATACATAAAAATCAATAACTCAATGATATTTAACCGGGCGAAAAATTTCCCCAGGGCAGGGTTAATATATTGGCGAGCCAATTCGATACATGCCCTTTCCAATACCATAATGGAAAGCATGCTCGTAAACCACCCCGGCAATTTGTAATACAGATTCAGGTATTCTATAAAGGCATGCCCTACCAGGCCACCCACTGCTGTTGCCGTTCCCATACTCAGAAAATAAATCAGGAGAAGACGCTTAATCAGATGATTTTTTGGCAAGTTTTTTAATTGAAACCATGCAAAAAAACAAACTGTGGACACCAGGAGATCCGTCATTGTCATCATTGGCTCGTGAATCCAAATCCCCCAAACCTCTATCATTGGTTGTTGAAATTCCATTTTTTATATTTTTCCTTAAAACAGGAAGCATAAGTTATTGAAAAATAAGAGTTTACAATGATCGATAAATTTTGTATTTTATAAAAAGCACTCATTGCACACAAACTACTTTTACGTTCTTAACTTCAATTTTAAAGCTTATGATTACTATCAGACAACTTCTCAACCTCAAGGGAAATGATCTTTGGACAATTTCTCCCAATGCCACCGTTTATCAGGGACTGGAACTTCTGGCAAAGCACAATATTGGAGCGCTTCCAGTGGTCGAAAACGACCAGTTGGTAGGTATGTTCTCTGAGCGTGATTATGCCAGAAAAGTTATTCTGAAGCAAAAATCCTCCCACAATACCCTGATCAAAGATTTGATGACATCAAAGGTTTATTTTTTAAAACCTGAACGCACACTGGACGATTGTATGAATTTATTTACTGACAAGCATATCCGACACCTTCCGGTTATTGATCATGGTCAATTAGTAGGCATGATCACGATTGGAGATGTGGTGAAATTCCTGATTAAAGACCAGCAAAACCAAATTCGCGATCTTGAAGGATATATTGCTGGTTCATACATCGGATAGATTAACTCATCCCAAAAACAAAAGCCGCCAGCAAATACATTTAAGTTATTACTGGCGGTTTTTAAAAGACCACTTATTTTTTAATTCATGCGACAGCCTGGATTTTTCTGATTTTTAGGTTGATTCTGCATTCGCATGTTTCCTTTTTTTCTTCCCATCTTACCGTTTTGATAATTTCCCTGACCACACCCATTGCACCAGGTTGGTTTTTCCATGTCATTATCGAAAATAAATCCCGCTATTTTCTCCAGATCTTCATCTTCAAATCCCTGATACGGCATGATATTAAATTTGCTGACTGCCCCTCTCATGAGCACATTCTCTTCTTTAGGGGTTTTTGCCCATGCTTTGACACCTTCAACAAAATCTTCTCGATTATTATAAACCATTTCGTATCGTCTTTTTACAGCAAAAATAGGAGGCGCAACAAGCTCATCGTGCGTTTTACCTACGGTGCTATGGCAGGTCATACATTTTTCCTGTAGCAATGTGTACCCAAGGGAATCAAATTCTGTAGGATTAACTGCTTCCTGAGATAGATTTGCAGCTTTTGTTTTTAGTTGCCTGGAACCAAACTTACTTTGGCTAATGCTGATGATTGATACAATAACAACCAGAATCAGCAGGCCTATGGATGACTTTTTCATAATCTTTTATTTAAAAGGTTGCTATATGAATTAATTATTACAATTCTGATGTTCTGAACTAATAATGGCATCATACTCATCCTGAGTAATGAATTGAGGTGTGTATGTCCCTCCATTATTTTGTAACCAATTGGTAAATCCCCGCATGTGATTGGTCGAACCACACATTAATTTCTCATACACACTTATAATGTCTGCCTGAGTGGTTTTGTCAATGGCATGTTGCAAATCCAGGATATCAACATCTTCAATTGTGGCTCCTACTTGTAAAGCATCTAAGAGAGAACTATCTCCTTTTTTGATCAATGCATTGTATAGAGTCTGTAAATCTTCATTAGAAAAAACGCCTTCTTCAGATAACGCAGGATCTTCTAACTCATATTGACCTAACAGAACCAGGATTGCGTCCATGTGGGATTGCTCACTGGCAGAGATATTTTTAAATATTTGTTGATCATATTTATTGTCAAAATATAAATAAACATCCCGAGCCAGTTTTTCTTCCTCTCTCAAATAGATTAATTGGGCTGCTTCCTCTTCAGCAAGTGTAATAATCGGATCTGGATCAGGAGTAACGACTTCTTTTTCGCCACATGAAGTAAATCCAACAATTGATAAAAGCATGGTGGCCATTAGCAGGTGATAAATTCGCATATTTTTCATAATTTATTTTTTTAAATGTCAGATCATAAAGGATTTCATATCCCTTTCAATCCCTGCTACGCAGTGGATTTAGGTTTCTTTCATTTTTGAAAAAATAAATTTGAAAAATTTAGAATTTAGGGCTGAGAGCCTGGTTTTTGGTTTCTTTCCTGCATCTTTTTTCGGTGTTCCGGACCACCCCAGGGGCGAATTTCGTCAGCTCTAAATTGACTTTTGCCTGTTTTCTGTCCGATTAATTTTATTTGTTCTCCCTGTTCCAGAAGAATAACCCTGGCAATAAACGCTTCCTGGTAACTTACAGCCCAGGTATTTCCATCAAAATCTTTGAGAAGAAATGAGTCTCCATTCACGTTTTCAATCGTTCCGCCTAAATATCCCTCATCTGGTTGCATCCAAACAATTTTCTTTTTCTCATCAATACTTTGATAAAGACTCACACTTTTTGCGAAGGAATTTTCAAGCCATTGTGCACCACCACTAATAAAGAAAAGCGTTCCCATTAGTATGCTAGCAGCAGCGCTATAAGTCGTGAGACGCGACCATGTTGATTTATATCCCCTTTTGGATTTTTGAATACTGAAAATGGCAACCAGTAAAAAAATAAGCAAAGTGACAATCCAGAAAAAGGGGAGCAAAGCGAGAAATAATGATAATCCGCCATCTGAAAATTGAGAGATCAAGTCAAAATCTGTTTGTTGAATGGCAAACAGAATAACAGAAAAGGCAGCTGCACCCAGTAAGATAGAAAGTGCAAATGCAAGCCATATTAGCCAATTTTGAACTTTGAAATACCATTTAGGAATGGGCTGAATATTTTCGGCTTTAATTTTTTCGATAATCTTTCTTGACTTTTCCATCATATCATCTATTATTCAAAAAAAGAAATATGCATCTGCTCACTGATTGCTGAGAATGCTTTTTTTGCCCGGTTAATACGTGTTGCAACCGTTCCTGGAGGGATCTTCAGGATATCTGAAATTTCATCATAATCCATTCCCTCTAAAAACTTCAGAACCAAAATCGTCTTATACTTTAAAGGCAATAGCTCCAAAATTTCATGTGTTAAAACATTTTTGTTGCTGTCTCCCGGTTGAGAGTTACTATCAAATTCCTCAGGAAAGTTTTCGTCCAAATCGATCTGATGGTCTTTCCCGAAAGAAGATTGTTTTCGCCAATAAGAAATCGTTTCGTTGTGAACGATTCTGTAAATCCAGGTTGAGAATTTTAGATCAGTATCGTAAGAATTGATATTTCGCCAAATTTTTAAAAAAGCTTCCTGCAAGATATCCTCGGCTTCTTCATTGCTTACTCCGGTAATTCGTTTTACATATCGAAGCAATTTAGGCTCATAACGCTCATATATACATGAGAAGTAATCAATCTCAGTCATTACTTTTTGAACGAGCTCTATATCGTTCAACTGATTACATATCTCCTTTGTAATAATCATTGACTGAATTTAATAAAAAAAGGACATGAGTTATTCCAGATTGTATGTGTTTAGCATCTTATTCATTGCCTGAAGGCAAAAATCCCGTAGGGATGACACGAGGGTAGAAACTTTGCGTTTCCTAACCTCCCTAACCAGCGCGCCTTGAGGCGCGCAAAAAATAGGTTTGCTCAACGAGCTACCCACATATAATCCCTACAGGATTTCGCCATTCGGCGTAAAAACAGAGTCTAAACACACTCTAAACACACTCCAGAAATCTGTAGCGACTCATGTCTTCCGACCTGTTAATACGATTTTTAAGTTTACTATTGCTAATCAGGTCATTATCAAAATTATCACAAGGTTGAAGCTATTGGCAATGAGAAATTTATTGTTACTCACTGATTTATATCACCTGTTCTCATAAACACAAAAAGCCACCCTATGTAAGGATGGCTCATCTGAGTTATCTAATAAATAAATGGAAGAATCAGTTATTTCTTATCGTAATAGAATACGTTTCCTAAGTGTTTTTCCTGAATTGGGATCAATCCAAATCTTTTTCCGGTATACTCATCGATATAATAGGCAACCAGTTCTTGATCTTCTGTTACCAACATCAAAATTTGGTCTTCGTCAATACTTTCAACCTTACTTACTGTATAGGTTCCGGATTTAGCAATAGCGGTTCCATTTCGCGCTTTGAAGAAACCATCCTTGTCAAAAACAAAATGAGTGAAAAATGCAGATTCAGTTGGGCTATTGAATATGACGGGACCAACTTCCCAGGTTCCTTCTAATTTTTTCTCGAATTTTTCGGCGGGAATGACTTTTTCCTGCTGACAAGAGAAGAAGGAAAGAGAGAATAAAATACTGAAAATCAGGGCAGTGTTTGTAGTAAAAATTTTTTTCATTTTATTGGAGTTTTTGTTGTTGCGTATAGTTTTATTACGCCTGAAATTATACATAGATGCGCCAATCTGTTAGTTTTTGATCATCCGTGTATGCTCAGCATTGAATTGCTCATAAGTGAATGAATAAGTGAAAAAAGGGAATTTCCTTATGAAGTGTTTATGCTATTTCAAATGACCTAAAGATGAAATTCAGCAGCAAGAATCCTGAAACCAGATTGCTATCTAAATTTTGCCCGCACAATTAAATCAGATATATTGGGTCTCTAATAGACTAAAATCTAACTATGAGATCCCTTTTTACTTTCTTTATCCTTATCATTGGTTTGGAAATGGCTTGGGGGCAAAATACCCCAATTACCCAGGCCAACTATTCTCTGGCCGCCCGATTTTCTCCTGACAATCTTAAGCGGATGGTTTTTTCGACCTCAGTTTCTCCTCACTGGATGAAACATTCAGGACGATTTTGGTATTCCTATGAAACTTCTGAAGGGGAATTTTACTATATCGTAGATCCGGCCAGGAAGTCCAAAAAGGTATTATTTGACCGTGATGCATTGGCTGCTGATATGAGCAGACTTACAGGAGATCCCTTTGATGGAAAACATCTGAGTATGGAAAACCTTAAATTCATCAAAAATGAAACTGCTATTCGTTATGAGGTGAAAAGTAAACTGGTGAAAGAGGAAGAAAAAGATGATGATAAAGATGGTGATTCCCAGGATAGTGATAAAAGAAAAAACAAAAGCCCTAAAAAGAAAGACAAAATCTGGTTCTTTGAATATAACCTTTCCAATGGTTCTTTGAAATTATTGGAAGATTACGAAAAGCCTGACAAAGATTCTGATTGGGCTACTCTTTCTCCTGATAGTACCTATGTCCTTTTTTCCCGCAATCATAATCTGTATTGGATGGATTATGAAAACTATGTCAAGGCAAAAAAAGATGAAAAAGATACAACCATTGTAGAACATCAATGGACAGAAGATGGGGAGGAAAATTTTAGTTATGGATTAGACGGGCGAGGCGAAACCAATGTTGACAAGGAGAAAAATAAAGACAAGCGCAAAAGGGTAAGTGTGAGTTTTGCTCCCAATTCACGTAAATTTGCCCTCAATCGCACAGATGTGAGGCACATCAAAGACCTTTGGGTAATTAACTCTGTCGCAGACCCCCGGCCTACTCTGGAGACTTATAAATATCAAATGCCGGGAGAGAAGGAAAATCCGATTGAAGAACTCAAGATTTTTGACTTTGACACAAAGGAGTCAGTAAAAATAAAGATTGAAGAATTTCCCGATCAAACCATTCGGGTGCTGGAAGCCAGGGATTTGAAAAAGAACCGCGATGACGAACATCGCCCTGATTTTTGGCTGGCGCGCAATAATGACCAGGTTTATTTTACACGGACTAGTCGAGACTTGAAGAGAATTGATATTTGTGTGGCTGATGTTAAAACCGGTGAAGTGAAGGTTGCAGTAGAAGAAAGACTAAATATTTACATTGACATTTCAAATCCAACGCTGGTTAACGGAGGGAAAGAACTTATTCACTGGTCTGAACGTGATGGCTGGGGACATCTTTATCTTTATGACGATCAGGGAAATGTTAAAAATCAGATCACCAAAGGCCCCTGGCATGTGAATCGGGTGGAAGAGGTAGATGAAAAGAACCGGGTAATCTATTTTACTGCAAATAACCGCGAGAAAGGAGAGGACCCTTATTATACACACCTTTACCGAATCAAATTTGATGGATCAGGGCTCACCCTGCTTGATCCGGGTGA
>JAGQVA010000202.1 GCA_020438265.1 Bacteroidota bacterium | reverse complement strand
TCATTTCCCAAACGGTAGTCCAGGTAATTTCAGCATCATCGCCACGCTGGATTGCCATAAAATCAAGCAACGTTACTGGCAGAAGGCTATTATCAATCGGTTGTTGAAAACCAATTGTCAATTGAGGAAGCGCTCCTATTTTTGTGCCAATAGCTGCCTCTCCGATGGTGTAATTATAATTGGTTCCCCCTACGGTTACTGACATTCCACAGCACCCAAAAACTGTCCGGCCTAAAGTTACCTGAGCAAATGAAGAAGTCATTCCCATGATTGTCAGGAGGATCCATAAACTAACTTTTTTCATGACTAATTATGGGTTGAATTTTGATCCATTTTCTGTATTTGATCTTTCATTTGTAAAAGAGACTGGCGCAATTCACGAATCTCTTTTTCCTGATTTTGAATCAATTCCTGCTGTTCCTGAACTGCTTTAATCAGTACCGGAACGATTTCGGCGTAATTCACACCTAAAGGAGTTTCACCGTCAGAATCATCTTCTCCTACCACCACTTCAGGGATAATTTCAGCCAATTCCTGAGCTATAAGACCTACTTTGGGATTAGAATCAGGATTTTCCTTCCAGTTGTAGGAAACAGGATTCATTTTCATTACCTCATTCAGTCCATAACCCAAAGGTTCAATATTGGTTTTATATCGAATATCAGAAGTTTGAATAAAGCCATTTGCTGCCCAGATAATAGACCAGCGACGCGTAGCGAGACCAAGGCTATAGGCATTATCATTATCGGGATAAGTATTTCCATCAAATCGTGTTTCGGCAGAAACATACAATCCGGCAGCAGGAGGTGTTACATTCTGCCCAATAGAAACTCCTCCATTATCATGAATCCGGAAGCGGGTAGTCCCATTAATCTGAACTCGCATAGCATCTTCTCCTGCATCGGCATACACATGTAAGCGATCAGAAGGAGTGGTCAGGCCGATACCTACTTTTTTTGTACCGTCAATGACAAACGCCGCATTTCCGGAGGAACTGGTTGGACTAATGACATATTTTCCCCCTCCGGAAGCCCAGGTACCATGACTGGAACCGATAAACCAGTCATCACCACCAGTTCCATCATTTTGTAAGCGAAACTGCCACCCGTTGGCCAGAACGTCCAGTTTTGTTGAAGGTGCCGCATGCCCGATAGACACATTTCCGCCACCGTTATTGATATAAAGAGGTTCTGCAGAATTATAATTGAGGTTCAAAGCCGAACCAATGGTTTCAATCTGATTTGCGTCAAAGGCCATTCCGGAAGTTGTTGTACCAAGTAAGAGAGTTGAGTTTGTCAAATCAAGCGTTCCCCCATTATTCAGGCTTCCCATAGCTGAAGAAACATGAAGCATTCCTGTAGGAGAATTGTATCCAATTGCAGTCTGTCCATTTTTTTGTATGATAAATGAATTGGAGCGGCTGGTATTACTCGTTCCATCTCCAATCATAAAAATCGGATCAGTTGAAATCCAGGAAGCACTGTCACCTGTAATCACATTATATCTACCCAAAGCCATCGATGCGTAAGGAAATGAATTGGTGCGATATCCGAAAGTAGAAGAATAATTTCCTCTGGCTTCAGTCACCCAACCTGTTGAGAAGGCATTATATCCGAAAGCATCACTGGGTCCCAGAGCGATCGAAGCCTGTCCACGTGCATCGGCGTTCCAGCCAATCGCAACGGCATAATCTTCGCGGGAAGAAGAAGCTCCCAAACCAGTGGTGCCTCCGCCAATAGCGACGCCATATCTTCCACCTGTGTACCCATACATGGCGATTCCGCCTTCATCTTCAGCAGTACCTTCAAAGGTAATACTTCCTCTTCCTTTGGAATTACCTCCGAAGGTAAAACTATTATTGCCTTTGGCATTGCCAAAAAACGCTACTGAGCTGGAGCCATCGGCCCATCCAAAGGAGCCAAAGGCAAATGAACCGAAGCCTTTGGCGCGGGAGTTTTGGCCTGCGGCAAAAGAATAATATCCTACGCTGTCGTAATCCCAGAAATTATCATAATTATATCCTCCAAAGGGAGTGGTCAGATACCCCACACGAAATGCTCCTTTAGCTCCATAGTAAATCAGTTTAAATCCGGAGCCTGAAAGACTGTCTCCAATCAAAACATTTGAGGTGTCAGCCATGTGCAAAGTGGCCAGAGAATTGGTAATCCCGACTCCTACCCTGCCAGAGTTGTAAAAAGCACCAGTAGCGTTTTCACTCCAGACGCTACCATTTTCTGCGTAGAGTGCATAAGGAACACTTTCAAACTGGCAGGTGCCAATCGTGGTATATCCTGCTCCTGCGTCAATTTCAATGAAAATCTGGTGTTGGGAGTTGCCCCAGTCTATATTGTTAAAATTTCCGGAAACTGGTGTACCATTCCCTATTACCAGATTAAAAAGTCCAAAAGCGTCAGTAGTTGTACCATGAGTTTCCTGATAAACAGGAGTGGATACTCCATCCTGAACGGTAAAACGAACTGTCAGGGGAGTGGCTGCCATGGGAATGCCACTAAGGTCGCGTGCTACAGACTGAAAGTTAATTCCCTGAGGAACCTGAGCGAATAACAGATTAATTTGAAGTCCAATCAGAAAGATGGCTAAAGGCAGGATTTTTGTTTTCATCATTCATTTCATTTTCATTAGGTTCTGTTTGGTCTAAAAAACGTTACCAACTTTTCTAAATAATTTCGTTTATTCCCTGAAAAAAAGGAAAGCTGAATCACTGAAACATAAATTCAATACTCCTCGGAACAGTTAAACTAAATTTATAGGTTATATTTAAAATCAAATGCAATAGAGGTACAGTCATTTAAATAATTATTTGTAATTTAAAACACCTTTTAAAACTACTGACAAACTACTGACCATGAAATAGAGATATAGAACTAGCTATTAACTACTCGTCTACTATGAAAAAAAAACAGGTAACCTTACTGGAACTGGCCAAAAGGCTCGACTTGGCACCTTCTACCGTTTCCCGTGCATTAAATAACCGTCATCGTATTAGTGAAGCTACCCGGACCAGGGTCAAAGAGCTTGCAAGAAAGCTTGAATATCAGCCCAATCCGCTGGCAAAAAGCCTGCGGGAAAGTAAAACATATACCCTTGGGGTACTGGTTCCGGAAATTGCCAATAATTTCTTCGCAAGAGCTATTAGCGGAATCGAAAAAACCGCATTTGAAGCTGGCTATACGATTGTACTTTCCCAATCTTTTGAGTCGCTGGAACGTGAGCAGCAGGTTGCAGAAAACATGCTCAGCAGCGGAATTGACGGACTTTTGGTTTGTCCCTCCTGCGAAACCACTGATTTTGACCATTTTTCCTCTTTTATGCGAAGAGATACTCCAGTAGTATTTTTTGACCGCATTGGGATAGACTTTGAAGCATCTAAAATTGTGGTAGACGATTACGACGGTGCAAAAAAGGCCATTAATTATTTATGGGAAAAAGGCTGTAAACGCATTGCGCACCTGGCCGGACCTGAGCCACTTTCAGTAAGTAAAGCAAGAAAAGCAGGATATCTGGATGGATTAAAACAAAATCACATTCCGATTGATGAAGACCTGATTCATGAATGTTCTTTTGATCCTCGATTGATTAGAAATAAAGTCAATCAGCTTATGGATATGGATAATCCACCGGATGCGATCCTGGCTTTTAATGATCAGGTCGGGTTCCATACAATTAATGCTTTAAAGGAAAAAGGAGTTAGCATTCCGGAACAAGTCTCAGTGATCTGTTTTGGAGGGCAGTTTTTCACCGCCAATGTTACGCCTTCTTTGACAACCGTAGTTCAACCAGCCTTTAATATTGGAAAAGAAGCAGTCAAATTAATGCTGGCGCACCTGGATCGCGACGATAAAATTTCCGACACCGAAACTGTTGTTCTGAAAACGAGCCTTATTATTCGTGACTCATCTCGTTAACGTTAACGGTTTTTTGACCATCTCAAGGCCTTCCAGGTTTTCGAAAATCTGGAAGGCCTGTAGGTAAATATTAAACTTTCGCTATCAACTTCAAAATCCCCTCAGGATAATCCACCTCCGTCAAAAACAGCCCTTTTGCGTCTGCATTAGGTCCTGCCTGGGTTCGGTCTCCCGATTCAATTATTTGCTGAAACTGGTTCAGAGAAATCTTCCCACTTCCCACCAATAGCATCGTTCCCACCATAGCACGTACCATTCCGCGTAAAAAACGATTGGCTTTTACATAAAAGTCCAGCATTTCCTCCTTCTCCTCCCATTCTGCCCTGAAAATATCACAGAGGTTGGTTTTATTATCTGCATGAGCCTTGCAAAAACAACCAAAATCCTGATAAGACTTCATGATTTCAGCAGCCTGATTCATTAGTTTCATATCAACCTTATGGCGGACCCACATAGAAGATTCCTGATCAAATGGAGATTTACGCCTCACAATTCGGTAATGATAACCTCTGGCAATTGCGTCAAAACGGGCGTTAAAATCCTCTTTCAGAGGAAGATAGAGGGCATTCACAGAAATATCTTTGGGGAGAATCCCATTCATTGCGTGAATAAAAGACAAATTCAGTTCGCGGTCAGCATCAAAGTGAACGGTCAGTTTACGGGCATGCACACCCGCATCCGTGCGACCTGCCCCCAGGCATTGGGTTGGCGTACGTAAAAACGTCGTCAGGGCTTGTTCCAGTTCAGCCTGCACGGTATGTGCATTATTCTGAATTTGCCATCCGGCATAATTTGTGCCTTTGTATGATATATCAATTGCGTATCGCAAGCTTTCTCAATTTTTCTTACCTTTGTTTGCCCAAATAAAAAAGAGAGCATTTCACAAAATAAATCTAATGATACAAAGAATTCAATCCGTTTTTTTGGTAATCGCGGTTTTAATAAACCTCGCTACCTTTTTTGTGCCCATGTGGCAGTTTTCCAGCGGAGCCGGTACCGAATTAATCACAGGTCTTTCGGTGGAAAGTGCTGAGATTCTGAGTGAAGGAAGCAGATCGGTTTCTTTTTCCGGACATGAAAACAGCACCAAACAACTGGCTCATACCTCCTTCCTGATCCTGGCTATCATTTCATCATTGGTTCTCATTTTTGACATTTTCCAGTATAATAACCGCAGTCGGCAGATTACTTTTGCTTATGTCGGGATTGTGTTGATACTACTGGAGATTTTGTCTTTTGTATTGCTTACGCAGCAGGAACCCACTTTTATTACTGGTGCAACTCCCAATTCTGTCGCTCATTTCGGGTTTGCTTTTCCGGTAGTGGCAGTTGTTATGGCCTGGATGGCAATCAATCGCATCAAGAAAGATGATGCTCTGGTGAAATCCGTGGATCGTTTGCGATAGAAGTTAAGGGACCAGCGCTACATACTTGCGGTATTTACGGAATTCTTCTACGCCTTCAGGCGTACAAATCCCTCTGAAATAGGGCCAGATGACATTTGTCATCAGCTTATGGCTCCCAATTTCATCCCTTGAGTAAGGCTCCCGTTCAAACAGCGATCGCAGTAAAATGATCAGTGTTTCTGAGCATAACCCAATATCAATAGCCGAAAAAAACAATCCTTCTTCCACTCCCTGAACCAGGAGCGCTTTGGTCTGGATAATACCGAAGGCTTCATCGCTATCCCAGATTTCAGGGAAATAACGAGCTATATCATTATAAAAATTAGGGTTAATCCGGGTAATACTATCAACCAGCATATTGTAGTATTTCACCAGCATATCGGCAACATTATCAGAAGCTTTTTGTAAGTCTTCAAATGCTTTTTCAGAATTCTTTTTGTACAAAAGGAAACACTCATCCACCAATCCGGTCTTGTCCCCAAAGATGGCATAAAGGGTTTTACTTGATACATTCAAATGCGAGGTAATCTGGCCAATGGTAACCGTTTTCACCCCGTATTTCATAAATAATTTGAGCGATTCTTTAATGTAGTATTCCTTTTTCTCCATAAAGTTGTAAGACCTTTTTTATACCTTCCAGGTTTTTGAAACCTGGAAGGTCTTTAAATTCCATTACGCTTTTTTCTTCTCTTCCATTCGATACACACTAAACATGGCCCGCGCTTCTGCCACCAGTTTCTGTTCGTCCTCCTGCCAGGCTTCCATCCGGGTAGCGACAATTCGATTTCCACTTCTCACCAAAAATCCCTTGACAATCAATTCAGAAGGGGAAGTTCCTCTCAGATAATCAACCCGAAGGTCAATGGTTGAGGCTTTATCCTTGGGAGAAGTAAGCGTACTCAGGGCCACTGCCCCTCCTACTGCATCCATCGCTGTGGCGATTACGCCTCCATGCCAGCGTTTAAAGCGAAAATCTCCCAGAACTTCGTCCCGATAGGGAAATTTCAACTTACAAAATCCGTCTCTGATTTCCAGTACTTTTACTCCCAGAAATTTATGCAAAGGGATTGCTTGTTCAATAATTTGAGCAGCAATTTCTTCTGTTACGATCATAATGATTGATGATTATATTTGACAAAAGATTACTGCCTGAAATTATGGAAAATTCAATGATTCTCAAATTTTCCTTTAAGTATTAACCACAAGATCTGCGAAAAGATCAGACTGGATATAATCAGCTAAAAATGTTTGCCCCTTTTCAATCATCCCATTCGCCATTTCCATATCATTACTTTCCGCTGTAATCTTTTTGACTTTTTTCTTGACGTAATACTCTCCTGAAACCAAATTTTCCTGAGGTTCTGTAGCCAGGAAATTGAGGGTTTCAGCACCTTTTTTCGGAGACATTCCAGCCAATTTCATCAACTTTTGCATAATCATTCCTCCATCACGACCAATAGAAGTACCTACAAATCCAGGGTGAAAACAATATGCTCCTATGCCTGTATCTTCAAGTTTGCTGGCAAGCCATCGGGTCAGGAGAATATCAGCGAGTTTGGATTGCTGATAGGATTTCATTCCTGAAAAAGATTGGCGCATCTCAGGATTATTGAGATCCACCACTCCTTTGTGAAGCCCCGAAGCAGTAAAAACCAATCGTCCATCTGAGGATTTTTTTACAAGATCAATAAGGGAATGGGTAATTAACATGGGAGCCAGTACATTTACCTGCCAGGTTTCCTCAATCCCGTCCTTTGTTTCCTGATAACTCATTTTCCACACTCCTGCATTATTGATGAGGGTATCAATGACAGGGTATGAAGTTTTCACCTGTTCACAAAGGTTCTGAATCGATTGGAGGGAAGAAAAATCTCCTTCTACCAGCTCTATTGTTCCCTGACCATTGGGGTATTGTTCTTTATATGCTGAAAGCAAATCACTTCCTTTTTCCTTATTGCGAGCGCTGGCAACTACTTTTGCGCCTAAAGAGGCCAGATAACAGGCAGCTTCTTTTCCAATTCCGGAAGTCGCACCGGTAATAAGGATTGTTTTGTTTTCCTGAGAATAAGCCATATTTGGGTATTTAGAATATTAGTTTGGGAGGACAACGAATTTTATCCCGACCCCAAGGTAATTCTAATTCAGAAGTGGCGCAAATATTCCGTTATCACTCTTTTTTACAATCAATCTTCCAGGTCGGGTAAACAATCGTCTCATCTGTATTTACCCATTCTCCGATCCATTTATATCCCTTTTCGGTCATGTCAGAAAAGGTCAGGCGATAAAAACCTTCCATACCATTAGGCGCTTTTTGTTCTCGGTAAAGAATGATTTTTTCACCCTTTTTCCCACCCAACCAACTTGGCAAAGTAGTCGGAATTGGGCCGGTAGAATAATAATGAACCACCCAGCGACTGGTTTCCGGATCGAATTGCCTGATACTACCGGAATAGGTTCCATCCATCTTAAACGTCTCATCCTGAACCGCCATTCCATTCATGATATATTTGAATATCCAGATCATTTCCGCAGGTTCATTCCAGCTACCGTCCTGGTTTCTGGTGATTGATTCGCAGTAACACTTTCCAATCATAGGTTCAAAATCTTTTATTTCCGAAGGAGCTTCAGGATTTACCTGCCCAAATGGATGTTCGGAAGTAGGAAGATAGGGAAGTTTTTTAATATCCTTTTTAAGGACAGAAGCAGGTTGAGCGAGCAAAAACTGAGCAAATAAGAGGCTGCAAATAAGGAGAATCGTATTTTTCATATTTATCATTTTTTCTCTACCATACACTTTTTAGATACATTTGATATCTCCCACAGATGACACAGATTTCACGGAT
>JAGQVA010000201.1 GCA_020438265.1 Bacteroidota bacterium | reverse complement strand
TCAATCCGTGTATTAACCTCAAGTTCCAGCCTTCTTCCTACTTCCTGCCGAATGAATGGGCTGTAAGTAGAACCTCCCACCATCAGGACAAATTTGATATCATCGGGTTTAACCTGATTCCGTTGAATAATATCTTCCATCATCTGGATGGTTCTGGCCAGGTAGGGTTCCATAACTTTTTCCAGATCTGCCTGCGTAATCGCTAAAAATCCATCGATATGATTTCCGTCGTCATCAGTGGTTTCAAATTCAATTTCCGCAATTTCTGAAGCGGATAACTGCAATTTTGCTTCCTCGGCTTTATACAGAAGGTTGTAATACAGATGATTGTATTTTCCTTTGGCGCTTTTGAGTTCGTTGAGCAGATTATGGAAATTTCCTTGTTCTTCGAGATAAGGAACAATGATTTTTTCGACGATTCCCTTGTCAAAATCATTCCCGCCCAGGAAATTGTCTCCTTCATGATCCACCACCTTCATTTCTCCGTCCTGAATTTTGACCAAAGCCACGTCAAAGGTTCCTCCTCCCAGGTCATACACCAGCCATTGGCCTTCTTCAAATTTTTCAGTTTCGTCCTGATTGGCGTAAGCGAGACTTGCAGCAATGGGTTCCTGTAATAAAACGACCTGTTCAAAACCCGCCAGATGGCCTGCTTTTTTGGTCGCATTTGACTGAATCGTATCAAAGGAAGCCGGAATCGTAATGACTGCCGCATCGATATTTTCTCCTGTGTGAATGAAGTTTTTTAATTCTTTGAGAACCAGCGCAGACAATTCAACTGGTGTTTTTGAGTCTTCCAGGGTAGAAATCCAGTAGGTTTCCGTCGTGCCCATTTTTCGCTTAAAAGATCCCGCCACCTGATCAGGCGTTTTGAGCATAAACTCCCGGGCTTTTTCACCTACAATGATTCTGTCTTTTCGAAAGGCAACGACAGAAGGAAGGGTATCTTTTTGTCCGATTGGATTTCTGAAAACAACAACTTGTCCTTTTTCAAATTTGGCAATCGCTGAGTTGGTTGTTCCTAAATCAATACCAAAATTTATCATGTATATTTTTTCTTTTTCTGGTTAATATTTATCTCTATTTGCTTTCCGCAATCACTACACCACGTTGAATGATTTGGGTAAATCCATCGATATTTAAACGAATAATCGGTTTAATTACTTCAATGATGACCAGATTTTCGGCTGATTCTCCGGAAATAGATGCTTCGCAATCCGTACGGGTCTCATCGAAATATTCACCGATCGGATCGTGCCAGCTTAACCCTAAGTCATCGAGGATTTGTTTCATTCTGCGGAAGTTGCGACTGACGGTTTTCGTCTGTTCGGTTTTCGCCAGTTTTTTTTCCATATCAAAAAGCTGGTTGATCATCTGAACAAGGGATTGTGTCGCACTAGTAGGGCTTATATCCATGATTTTGTTTACTATGTTACGAATAGAAAGTTACACATTTTGGTGCATCCAGGTTTTGGCTCCGAGATAACGACAGGATTCTCCTGCGACGACCGATGCGAGGGCCAAACTTTCTGTAAAATGACTGTTTAAAGCATAATAATAACAAAAAGCTCCGTGGAAAATATCTCCGGCTCCAAGCGTGTCAACGGCTTGCATTTCCCTGACCGGAATGGCCCCTGAATCTTCTCCATCCATATATTCAATGGGTTTTTCTCCTCGTGTAACTGCTATTTGTCTGACTCCTTTTCTCCGAAGATAATGAAAAAGGTTTTCTTTGGGATCAGGAACCTGAAAATCATTGGAGCAAATAACAATATCTACAAAGGAAAGAAGTTCTTCAGTCCGATCTTTCCAGCTTCCTCCATCCATAACTATCGGAATACCTTGCTTTTTTCCCCATTTGGCCAGTTCGATTGCCGCTTCCATATAAAACCCGTCAACAAGAATGATCTGAGGAATGAGACGAAAGGCATCGTGTAATATTGTGAGATCTAGTGGAGGAATAACCCGTTGATTGGTGACAATTGTGCGATTTCCATTTGTCTGACTTGTCCATACGGAAGCCAGGGTAGGGTAGTGGGGATGATCAGGAGCAAGGTCATTGAGGTTTAACTTGTATTTTTCAAATTCATGATTAAGGAACGGAGACATAGCGTGTTTACCAACGACAGAGAAAGTCTGGGCTTTCCCTCCCAGGTGAGAAAATGCCGCAGCGGCATTGACAGCCGGCCCTCCAAGGGCCATATAAAAGGCCTGGGCCTTGTTTTTGGAATTTTCCTGTGGAAAAGGATCTACGACATATTGAAAATCAATGGTGGTAAGCCCCAGAAAAAATCCGGTGATGGTTTGCTCTTTTTGTTTCATTGGCTCACCAATTTGGAAAAATTGAGTTAATTATGGTAGGAAATTGGACAAATTTCACCCATTGCGCCGCTTTGAAAAACGGCGCAATGGTATGGAGCTAGGCATTCTGCTGAATGCATGATCTTTTTATCTCAGAGATAAGGATACCTTACATTCTGCTGAATGAGGTAGTCCCTTTTTATTGCGCAGCTTTTCAAATCGGAGAAAAGAGGCAAAGATGAAATTTTTTTTTAAAATGCTAAAAACATATCTGCTAATCATCCTCACTCTTCTATCTACCTCTTCCGGATTCAGCCAGGATAAATACTGGATTTTCTTTGAAGAAAACGACTGTAAGGTAGACGATTACACCAAGATATTACAATCCGAAGGCTTAACCATTACCCAAATTTCACGCTGGCTTAAAGCTGTTGTTGTACAAGAGGAACATTCGCGTCTGGAAGATCTCTGTCATTTCCCATTCATCAAAAACTACAGGAAAGTCAAAAAACTCCCCACCGAAACGCATCGGGAAAATGCTCTCGGAATCCAATCAGAAGATTACCTCCGCCAATTGGAAATGCTGAGGCTCGATGCCCTGCACGCCAATGGATTTACAGGAAAAGGCATCAAAATCGCAGTTTTTGATAATGGGTTTGGGCTGGTGGATTCCTTGCAGGGCTTTGATCATCTTTTTCAGGAAAACCGGATTCTCCAAACCAGGGATTTTGTTGATCCGGGTGAATCAGCCCTGAGAAATTGTAGCCGATGCAAGCATGGAACGGAAGTTTTATCTGTGCTGGCCGCTAAAATGCCGGGGCAACTGATGGGAGCGGCACCTGACGCAGAATACATATTATTGCGAACAGAAAATAGTTATTCGGAGACCCATGTGGAGGAAGATTTATTTGTAGCTGCGGTTGAATATGCGGAGAGCCTTGGAGCAAGGATTTTTAACATTTCGTATGGATTTCGCGATTTTGATCCGGGAGAAGGCGACTATTCCCAAAATGATATGGATGGCAACACAGCATTGATTACCCGTGTGGCAGACATGGCTGCCGCCAGGGGGATTTTGGTGGTGGCCAGTGCAGGGAATCTTGCCTGGAAGGGGATTACAGCTCCTTCGGATGGGGATTCAGTTCTGGCGATTGGTGGAGTAGATCGTGATGGAGATTATTATTTTGAAAGCAGTCAGGGGCCTTCCGCTGATGGTCGGGTCAAACCTGATTTGGCGGCTATGGGGGAAGGTGTTTCGTTTTTGCGATTGGATGGAGAGATAGGTCAGGGAAATGGAACCTCTTTATCTGCACCTTTGATAACAGGGCTGGCGGCCTGTCTCTGGCAGGCCGATCCATCGGTTGGAAATATGGATATTTACCGTGTATTGCAGGAATCGGCTTCTCAGTATCTTAACCCTGATGAATATACCGGATACGGAATTCCGGATGGGCAGAAGGCTTTAACATTTCTCAACCCGGATATTTTTTTTGACCCAAATCTAACCTATTTGCCTTTATTTGAAGAGAATGCTTATACAATATTTCCCAATCCTAATCAAGGCGCTTTTTATATCGTGGCTAGTCCTGATCTGGTAAGTTTTGCTGGCGAATGTAGAGTTTTTGATCAAAATGGGAAGTTATGTTTTAGTGAAAAAATAAGTCTTTCCCGAACTAAAAACCAGCATAGGGTGCATTTGCCAAAACGAAAACCAGGCATTTATTACATCAGCCTGACCGATAGTGAAAATTCTGCAAAATTTTCTGCAAAAAAAATATTAGTATTGAAGGACTAATTGTGTAAGATTCATGTCAGTTTTATTCGATAGTTTTGATGAATGGCGTACCTACTGCGAATATCACAAAGTAGATATTTGGCAGCCGGTAGTTGGTTATGAAATTGACCAGAGAGGAAGAAGCGAAGGGGAAATCTGGGATAAACTGGCGCAGTCTTATGCAGTCATGAAAGATGCAGTTCATACCGGACTTTCGGAAGACATGCAATCGATCAGCGGGATGATAAACAATGGTGCTAAGAAAGTTGCAGCTTGTGAAATAAATGTATTGGGAGAAAACTTTAAGAAGTTGGTTGCCTATACATTAGCAGCGAAGGAGGTGAATTCCTGTATGGGAAGGGTTGTTGCAGCACCTACTGCAGGAGCTTCAGGGATTATGCCGGGAGTATTGACAACACTTCAGGAAATTCACGACTTGCCGCGCCAGAAGATTCTGGAAGGGATGTTGGTTTCTGCCGGAATCGCACTGATTATTGAAAGACGGGCATCTATCGCCGGAGCGGTCGGAGGTTGTCAGGCTGAAACCGGAACAGCAGCAGCGATGGGAGCGGGGGCGATTGTACATTGCCTGGGCGGTAATCTGGATCAGGTTTTTGAGGCGGTGGCGATTACGATTATGAATATGCTGGGGCTGATTTGTGACCCGGTTGCCGGGTTGGTAGAAGTTCCCTGTGTGAAACGAAACGCATCTGCGGGGGTGATTGCTTTTGCTTCTGCCCAGATTGCGCTGGCTGGAGACTCTGCGGTCATACCGGTAGATGAAGTTATCGATGCAATGGGAGAAGTCGGAGCATCGATGGAAGACAAATATAAAGAAACGGCCCTCGGAGGAATTGCGAATACTCCTACGGCCCGTGAAATAGAAAAAAATGTTCTTGTACAACAGGTGGAATCGATAGAGGAAGAAAATGAAGCTTGATTTCAGGCACAGACTTTGCGTTTTTTTCCAATAATGCGATTCCCGTTTTTTCCAAACATCAGCATTTAATTACTTATGAGATCTCAATTAGTTCTCCTTGCAATTCTTCTTTTTCATTTTTTACCCGTTAAAGCTGAAAAGGTAATTAAAGACATTAATTTTGACCGGGGCAGTTGGGCTATGGTAGGCGTGCCTCTTCACAATTACAAATTATTACCCATTCAAAAAGAATTGAGCACCTTCATTACTCATGATACAGGTTTCATGAAGGAAATTCAGCAAGCCTGGGATTTTGAGCGTACCTTTGAGGATAAATGTGATTATCACTACGCCCTTAAATTCTACCTTAACGGTAACCTGGTAAAAACCCTTAATCTAAACCTTCACTGTGGATATGTCACTTCTGAAGGAATATCTTTTGTTTTTAATCCGGAGGAATTTGGCCGCTTTCGGGAGCATGCTTCACAGATTTCGTGGTCACGAATCAGTTTTGCTGACCTGGATCTGCTGAAAAAAGCAATCAATAAGCTGGAACAGGCTGAAAATGTCTATTGGTATGAAGATGTAAAACAGTATACCTTCCCCGGATTTATTGTGGTAAGTCTCAATGGACTTCCCTGGAATACCGACCGGGACTCCCTGTTTAATGTCGTAGAAAAACAAATTGTGAATAAGGCCCGGACAACCCGGTTTTACCTTCAACGATATTTTCACATTATTCGGGACGATAAACTTTATATTAAATACATCGTCAATTGCGATAATGCCGTAGCCGGTAGATTGGAGCAGTATGCAGATTATCCCTGGCGTTCGCACCTTCACAACCGCGATTCGATTAGTATTCTGGCCATTGGCGTGGACAGACAGCGGTATTGGAAGTTGATGAATCAGTAAATCATTATTCAGAATAAAAGAATGTACAAGCGATCCTGAACGAATTCAGGGTCGCTTTTTTCTTTCCGGTCAGAAATCCCTAATCTTGCGCCAACAAGAGAACCTATGATTTCCATTCTGGTAGAATATCCGCTTTTATTATTATTCATCGTTGCTGCGCTGGGATACCTGATCGGCAACATCAAAATCAGGGGAAATTCCCTGGGGGTAGCTGCGGTTTTGTTTACAGGGCTGATTTTCGGGGCAATTGATCAGCGTCTGCAAATTCCGGAAATCATCCTGCTAATGGGACTTTCGATTTTTGTCTATTCGATTGGCCTGAGTTCTGGTCCTGCATTTTTTCAATCATATCAGAAAAATGGAATTGCAGAGTTTGGATTTATTTTTTCTATGCTCCTGCTTTCGGGGATCATTGCGGCAGTTTTGTGGTGGGTTTTTGACCTTTCCGCAGCAGGGATTGCCGGGATCTATTCGGGTAGTACGACCAATACAGCTGCCCTGGCTGGAATCATTGATCTGGTTAACCAGAATTATTCCGGTCAGGAATTATCCACCCTGACAGAAGAAGTCGTGGTTGGGTATTCATTTTCCTATCCGATGGGCGTTTTGGGAGGAATGATTGCGATTGTAGTAATGGAAAAGCTCCTGCGAATTGATTATGGAAAGGAAAAACAGAGCCTGAAAAAAGATTTTGCACTTGGTGAGGGGCTGGAAAATATGAATATCCTGGTCGAAAATGAAGCTGTGGTAGGCAAACAAATACGCGAACTTTTGAAAACCTACCAGTGGAATGTTATTTTTTCCAGGGTATATACGGGTGATCATCAGCGATTGACCAATTGGGATACAACCTTTCAAACAGGGGACAGGGTAATGGTTGTAGGCACAATGGATGAATTAAAGTCCGTCAAGGAGGTTTTGGGCAGTGAAGGAGATTCACATCTCTATTATGATCGCTCTGTATTTGAAGTCAAAGAGATTTTTGTCTCCAATCCTGTTCTGGCAGGAAGGTCGATTGCTTCGTTGCGACTCCAGGAAAAATATGATGGGATCATCACCCGAATTCGTCGGGGAGATATCGATATGCTGGCCAAAACGAATACAGTAATCGAACTGGGAGATCGGGTTCGTTTTATTGCCCGTAAGAATGATCTGGCAGAATTGTCAGATTTATTTGGCGATTCTTATCAGGCTTCAGGTACCATTAACCTATTTTCTTTTGGCCTGGGAATCGGAATTGGGCTGATGTTGGGCACTTTTGAGTTTTCTATCGGTTCTTCCTTCCGGTTTCAACTAGGATATGCTGGCGGCCCGCTGATTGTGGGATTGATTCTGGGAGCTTTAAGAAGAACGGGCCCTATTGTCTGGTCCCTCCCTTACAGCGCTAATATTACCCTCCAGCAACTGGGAATGATGTTGCTTCTGGCTGCAATTGGCGTAAGATCAGGCAATGCTTTTGTGCAGAGCCTTTCCATGGATGGGTTGATGTTTTTTCTGATTAGTGCAATGATCAGTCTGGTTACAGCATTTTCTGTTCTGTTTGTTGGGTATAAATGGATCAAAAAACCTTTTACCCTTCTGATGGGAATGGTTTCCAATCAACCAGCCATTCTCAATTTTGCTACCAACAGAGCTAAAAACCGCATTCCTGAATTTGGTTTTGCGATGATGTTTCCCATTGCTTTGATCACCAAGATTGTGATTGCACAGTTGTTGTTTTTGTTTTTGAGTTAATAAATAACTCACATAAAGAGAGAGGATACAGGTCGCCGACCTGTATCCTCTCTCTTTAATCGTTTTCTACATCACCGGCTCAGGATTCCTAATCTCTACCCCAAAATAATCCCGCATACGAATTGCCCAAAAGGCGAAAACCATAAAAACTAACAGTAATACAGGAATAATAATCCAGTTATAAGGGGAGAACGCAAATACAACAGAAACCAAAGCTGCCGAAACGCCCAGGCGAATATACTCTGTGTTTAATGCCCATTTTTTTCGCTCCATCAACAGCCCCTGAGCCAGGACAGAAATAGCAATAGTCGCGATTAAAAGGCCCATTTGTAAAGCACTGAGTTCTGCTTTTTGGAAAGTGAGGTACATAAATCCACCTACAGTAAGCAGGATATTAAAGAGAACATATAATTGCAGCCTTACAGGAACGTCCAGTCGATATTTTTTGCGTTTGCCAGTTTCATCTACCTCATATTCTACCTTGGCCAGAGGCAGTGATTCTGGTGCCCATGTTGGAGGCATGAGGAATACCCTT
>JAGQVA010000200.1 GCA_020438265.1 Bacteroidota bacterium | reverse complement strand
ACTGGTCCCCAATCTTTCTACCCGTGTGGAGGCATGGATGAAGGATTTTACGCAGTTGACCAATATCAACCGGGACAAGATTTTTCCGGAAGATCCCAATTTTATCACAGAAACGGGTTTTGCTCATGGTTATGATGTCATTTTAAAATACCAGACGAGAAAAGTGTATTTTTACACCAATTACGGTTGGGCGAAGGTTTGGCGTACCGATCGTCTGCAAACAGCTAATCCACGAATTTACCCCACCGTTTTTGACCGCCGCCATACAGTCAATGCTGTGATGGCCTATCGTGTCGGCGAATTTGGAATGATTGAAAAAGATGATTACCGTGTGCGTCCAAAATTCAGAGATTCTCCCTGGGAGTTTAGTTTCCGCTGGACGCTAGGTTCTGGTTTTCCTTTTACCCAGACACAAGGGTATTTTGAAAAACTGGATTTCCGGGATAATGGGGCGCAAACAGACCTTTCTACCCAAAACGGAAGCCTGGGATTGATTTTGAGTGAAGAGTTGAACGGTGGGCGTTTGCCTTATTATCACAGGCTTGACCTTTCTGCAAAAAGACGATGGTTACTGAAAAATAGCGTTTTACTTGAGTTGAGTGCCAGCGTGGTGAATGTCTACGACCGGAAGAATATTTTCTACTTCGACCGGATTCGATATGAGCCGGTGTATCAATTGCCTGTGATTCCTTCTTTGGGATTGACTGCGAAGTATTAATCTCTCTCATTGCGCCGCTTTAAAAAACGGCGCAATGATCTGGCCAATGTCATTCTGTAGAATGATTTTCTATTTATCCCAGGGATAAGATATTCATTCATTCTTCAGAATGAGAATATTCCCTTCTATTGCGCCGTTTTTTAAAGCGGCGCAATGGTAAGAAAGCATAAAAACCCCCATTCCCTTCAGCGATTATTTTTCTCCCCTGCAAAAAAATACTTTCTTTGCATTAGAAAGAATTGACTTTCACAATATATCAGAAGAGATGCCTGAAGAACCTCGCCCATATATTCTCGCAGAAACCAACTGGAAAACCGTCAAAGAGACCAATTATCAGGTGGCTATTCTCCCCTGGGGAGCATGCGAAGCACATAATTACCATTTGCCTTATGCGACTGATAATATTCAGGTGGATTACGTAGCCGCTGAGGCAGCTAAAATGGCCTGGGCTGCTGATGCTAAAACGGTTGTTTTGCCTTGTGTGCCTTTTGGGGTGAATACCGGCCAACTGGATGTGGATTTGTGTATCAATATGAACCCTAGTACTCAGTTGGCTGTACTCAAGGATATAGTTGATGTGGTGAAACGGGCAGGGATCAGAAAATTTGTGATAATGAACGGGCATGGAGGAAATCATTTTAAGCAAATGTTGCGGGAGATTTCCTTTTACTTTCCGGATGTTTTTTGTTGCGCATTGAACTGGTTTCAGGCTGTGGATTGGAATCATTATTTTGATGATCCCGGAGATCATGCCGGAGAGATGGAAACCAGTGCGGTTTTACATATTGCACCTCAATGGGTTTTGCCTTTGCATGATGCAGGCCCCGGGGCCGCGAAAAACTTTAAAATTAAAGGATTAAAAGACGGCTGGGTAAGTGCCCAGAGACCCTGGACAAAAGTTACCCAGGACACGGGTGTGGGTAACCCTTATCCTGCAACTGCCGAAAAAGGAAAAATATATTTAAAAGCTTGTGCAACTCAGATCGCTGATTTTTTGGTCGATCTTGCCCAGACTGATTTGGATGATATGTTTGAATAGCAGAAACTATGAGTAAAAAGGTTCAGAGAATTATTATGATTCTGTTGCTGGTCGGATTAAATGTCGTGGCTGACCAGGTATCTAAAAAAATTGCCAGAAGTAATCTGAATTATGATGAACGGATTGAAGTAGTGGGCGATTATTTTATCCTGTTAATGGTGGAAAATGAAGGAGCCTTTTTGAGTTTGGGCGATGAGTTGCCTGAGGTTATGAGGAAAATTCTTCTGATTATTCTTCCCTCGATTATTCTGCTTTTTCTTATGTTCTCGATTATGGTGAGAGCAGATATGCAGCGGGGATTTATGATAGGCGTTTGTTTTATCATTGGTGGGGGAATTGGGAATATGATTGACCGGATTATTCATGGCTCGGTAACTGATTTTCTCAATATTGGTATTGAAAACCTTCGTACAGGGATTTTTAACTTTGCGGATATGTCGATATCTGCCGGTTTTATAATTATTCTGGTGGGATATGTGATGGAACTCAATCGCAACCGCAAATTGAAGCAGGAACAAAAAGCCGTTCAACAGGAAAATCAGGATGCACCTGTTAATGATACCCCCTCTATTTCCCCAGAAGAAGAAAATACTAAAAGCGAAGAATAATTTTGCTTTTTGTTCTAAGCTTTTGGCTATTAGCTTAAAAAAGAGCTAATAGCCAAAAGCTAAAGGCCAAAAACTATCCCCTCGTCTTCAGCCTCACTCGCATCAAATACATATCAGCGGTCAGATAAAGGGTACTTCCATCATCTCCAAAACCGCAATTAGCAGTAGCCTGTCCCGTATGAATTGTGCCCAGATGTTCTCCTTCCGGATTAAAGATCAATACACCTCCGGGACCCGTGGCGAAAATATTCCCTTTTTCGTCTACCTTCATTCCGTCAGGTAATCCATTATTATCAACCATACTGGTCGCATCAAAAAACACCCTTCCATTAGAAATCGTTCCATCTTCATTTACATCAAAAGCCATCCAGATGGCTCTGTTTGGATCGGAATTGGCCACATAGAGTGTTTTTTCATCTGGAGAAAAAGCGATTCCATTGGGGCGGGATAATTCTTCAGTAAGAAGGGTTACTACTCCGTCAGTGCCCAGGCGATAGACTCCCTGAAAGTCAATTTCTTTAGCCGGATCATCCATGTTTTTTTCAAGACCATAAGGAGGATCTGTAAAATAGAGATCGCCGTTACTGTGATAGGTCGCATCATTGGGGCTGTTAAAGCGTTTTCCGTCATATTCTCCTGCCAGGGTAATATATTCAGGTTTGGAAGCATCCAGAGGAGCATTCATTTTTGCCATTCTTCGGTCTCCGTGCTGACATAGAACCAATTCCCCTTTGGCATTTAATAAAAGGCCGTTAGAGCCAACTTCCCCGCCTCTGGCTATCTCTCCGGTGTATCCGGATGGTTTCAGGTATACCGATTTTCCTTCCCCCTCTTTCCATTTATAGATTGTATTGGGAGGAATATCAGAAAAAATAACTGCCTGTTGTTCAGGAAGCCATAAGGGGCCTTCCGCCCAGTCAAACCCTTCTGCGAGGATTTCTATCTTGGCGTCTGGAGCAATAAGGTTGGCAAGGGCCGGGTTGAGTGATTCAATGGAACCTGTAGTCGGGTATGAGGTTGTTTCCTCAGATTCAGTTTCTTCTTCTTTTTGATTTGATTGGCAAGCAATGATAAGGCCTATAACCAAAAAGAAAAAAAGATTTGATTTAAACATAGGGGTAGAGTTAGTAATGATTTAGGCGAATGAATTTGTTAAACAAAGAATTTTCTTCGCTTATCGCTACGCTGAATATCGTTGTTCTTCACCCGGATATCAAATAAAAATCAACAAGTAATACCTTCTACCCTGAATTACTACTTCAAAATCCCCAAATGTAAAATTCTTCCTCCTGATTGATTGACCGGGCTTACACTCTTCCCAATGACAATTCCATCTTCCGGCGCAAAGTATTCTTTAATCATTTTCCCAAATACATCCCTTAAAGAGGCAATGAGCTCTCCTTGTTTGACCATATCTGTCAGGCCGACATGGACTGTGAGTAATCCTCCATGATCCGTATATATCCAATAGGATCGTTTACAAATGACTGCTTCTTTTTCAGGTTTTTCAATCTCATCATTTGTCATTTCCAGAAAAGACATCGTATTATGTATCCCTGCCACGCCACTGCGAATCAATTTTTTCTGAAATGTATTCGGATTACCTACTTCCAGGGTAATGGCTGGAATGTCTAATTCATCAGCGGCTCCTCTGAGGGTTCCATCAGAAGGGGGATTATGAACGATAATCTGGGCGTTCTGAAGTTTGGCCAGTTTACGGGTAACCGGATCCTTCATATCAGCGCGGATATAATAGGAGTTGATACGACCGAAACTTGCAGTATGCAGATCCAGGAGGTAGTCAAAATGTTTGACCGTGCGCTGGAAAAACCGATGAGAATAAACCTGACTGATGTTTCCATCAGGCTTGCCTGGCATAATGTGGTTTAAATCGACCCCATCGTTAAACCTTCTTTTTCTTCTCATAAAAGAAGGGATATTCACAACCGGTATTCCTACAAGAGTCCCCCTTAACTCAGAGACATCAATTTCCCTGAATAATCGATGAATCACGGGAATCCCATTCAGTTCGTTGCCATGAATTGCTGCGGTAAGACCCAAAACAGGGAAGTCTTCTTTTCCTCTGGCAACTATCAGAGGAATGTTAATGGGGTTACCCATTCCATCAGAGATCAATCTGAGCCAGTAATGTCTGATTGTTTGCGGAGGAGTATCCTCCAGGTTAAAATCAAAGATGGTTGGAATTTCAGTTATTATATTTTGGGTTGACATAAGCTAATATTTTATCGATGGTTTTAGGGATAATCGGGATTCCTGTATTGGCCTGTATATCGGCAAATCCTCCCACACTGAGGGTGTTGATCTCTGATAAAATTCGTTTTCCATCATCATTGACAAGTGTATCTGCACCGTAGATAAGGATTCCTTCTTTCAAAAGAGTGGGACTAATCCGGTTGATCATTTCTACTTCTTCGGCTTCTGGTAACGCTGACTCAGAGCTCCCTCCCTGGGAGACGTTACAAAGCCAGGAACCTTCTGCAGGCTTTCTGAGGGATGCTGCGAGAATTTCTCCTCCCGCCACAATAATTCTCTTGTCTCCCTGACTTACATTTTTCATAAACTTCATTGCCAGGTAGCCTTGATTTTCGATATAATCTTTCTGCTTTTGTAAATATTCCTGTGCAGAATAGGATTGGTCCTGGTCATAAATAATTCCCCCTTCAGCTCTTAGTATTCCTTTCCCTCCGTATTCCTTCAAAGGTTTTAATACGATGGGAAACTGTTCCATAAAAGAAAGAATATCCTCTATTTTATGGCATAACTTTATCGGAGGGCATAAATCCGGGAAGTTTAATAAAAAAGCTTTACTACTGGTTTTTTCAATCCCCAGGGGATGATTAATAACGACTTTATTTTGGGTATGATGGGCAACAAAGTGTAAAAAGGAGGAATCTACCGGTCGTGCCAGACGCATAAGCACGACATCATAGTCTTCAATATTGCCATCATTCTGATTTTGTATAAACTGGTCTCCAGAGGGTTGAAATGAAAAATCCGGGCCAATTCTGGTTGTATAAAAGTGGGTAGATTGCTCAGTGAAAAACGGATCATTTTTGGGATTTCCCCTGCTGACAATATCAATCAGTTTTGTTTCTGGTCTGGAAAAAAGTTCTGATGTTAACGAGTAAACAGGATTGGCCGGGCGATGTTGTCGGTGATCAGTGATGATCAGGAATCTGAGTTTCTCAATCATTGAATATTAAAGATTTTAATCTTCCGGAGCTTTACCTGAAGTCGGAAGTGTTCCATTTGCTCCTCTATCTGTCTGCTGTCCTCCGACAAACATTTCACGGATAGAGTCATTAAAATTGGACGAAAATAACTCTAATATTTGGAAAAGGTTCTTATAAAGATAAAGATTACCCATAATTTCCTGTTTAATTTTTTTTGAGTTCTTAAGTCTTTCAGCTCCTTCTATTTGTTTAAAAGCATGTCTCTCTGCCATAATCTTTCAGTTTAAATCTTAGACGATTTGGGGCAACGAATAGTCACCAGTTTTGGAGAAAAAAGAAATATTGAAAATAGACCATGCCATTTTAAAATCTGCCTTGTCTGAAGGATAAACAACTTAACAAAAACCTTATGCAAAGAACGATACTTACTCTGACTTTGATCCTTGTTCTGGGGATGACCTCCTACGCACAAAAGATTGTTGAAGGACAATATGATTTTATCAAGCGTGTAGCGAATAAAGCCAACGGAATCAGTCTGGAATTAAATGGTACAGAAGAAGCCATTGATGCGATTCTTCAGAAGAAAATAAAAGCGGAAGCTGGTACAAAAGTAAAAACCCTTAAAAGTGGTATTAGGGGGGCAGAAGCTTCTCGACTTCCGGCTATTTCATCTTCTACTTATGATTATTATTATAAACTGGAACCAACTGGTAAGAAAAATGAGAGTATAACCCGGCTTACTTTTTATGTTTCGGCAGGTAATTACAATTTCCTTTCGTCCAAAAAATATCCCAATGAAATGAAGGCAGCAGGACAATGGTTGTCTGAAATTTCCCGGGAAGTGATGTTATATCAGCAGCAATTATATATTGACCAACAGGCCAGGAACGTGGAAAAAGCTGAAAAACATCTGACTGAATTAATTTCCGAGAGAAAAAAACTGGAAGCTATGTTGGCTGAAATTGAAGCAAAGCTGGAAAAAAATATGCAGGATCAGGCTACGACGAAACAACAACTAAAAGGAGAAAAGGAAAGACTGGAAAAAATGCAGGCGTATATATATGAACTTAAGAAATAGTTGTTTTTATTTATTGGCTAATTTTAAGCCCGGAGTGCTTGTAATGCTCCGGGTTTTTGACTATAAATAAAAATGGAATTTCAAACACAGACGATACACCCAGGTGATTTTGAGCCGGCAGATCATTGGTATCCCAAAGCACTGAATGCCCAAATTCACCCATTGGTGGCTTTTTTTATGAATTTGAGCAAAGAGAAAATCTTAAAGAGATATTGCCACCTCAATCCTCAGGTTAAAAAAAACGGCCTGCTGGAAATTCTTTCTTATAAGCCTAAACATTTCCTTCATGCCGGAGCGGATCTGTTTCACGTAACCAATGCTTCCGGAGTAAGGAATATGGTTATTATTGAAACCAATTCTTCGCCTTCTGGTCAAAAATCAATGCCTCTGATTGATGAAAACCAGGAAATGGGAGGATATTATATGTATATGAAAAGGGTCTTCCATCCTTTTGTCAAATCCAAAAGAGGCAAATTAAAAGGAGAGTTGGCAGTACTTTACGACAAGAATCCTATGGAGGCTTCGGGATATGCAGGAGCAATGGCTGAAGTATTTGGCGAAAAAGTACATTTTGTGCCGTTTTTTGACCATGATACTGATCCTCCTGCGAGATTTAACGATGGGGTACTGGAAATCAGAAACGAAGCTAATGATTGGGTGCCTATCAGAGCGTGTTTCCGCTATGTAACCCAGAAACCCTGGAACCGGATTCCAATCGCAACGAAAACCATTATTCTCAATCCGATAATATCTTGTCTGGCCGGGGGGCGAAACAAAATGATGGCAGCCAAAGCTTATGATCTCTATAATGCCGATTTAAGGGAAGTGGGACTGAAAATCCATACTCCTGAAACCATCTGGGATGTGCGAAAAAACGAAATCATGCTATGGGTAAAACGGTTGGGAGGACATGCCGTAATTAAGGTTCCTTACAGTAATGCCGGGCAGGGGGTTTTTACGATTGTGAACGAAAAAGAACTGGCAAACTTTCTGGATAAAGACTTTGATTATGATATGTTTATCGTGCAGAGTTTGATCGGGAACTATTCCTGGAGTTCGGTTTCCGAAGCTGGCAAGCTGTTTCATGTCGGTACGATGCCCAATAAAAGAAACGAGACCTATGTAGCAGATATCCGAATGATGATCGGAAGCATGGAGGATGGGCTGCGACCCATGGCCATTTATGCCCGAAGAGCCAGATCTCCACTTGTGGAAAAACTGGAAAGTGCCAATGATTCCTGGGAAATTCTGGGCACGAACCTGTCTATCAATAATTTTGATGGAACGTTTACTTCGGATAGCTCTCGCCTGATGATGATGGATCGCAGAGATTTTAATAAGCTGGGAATCAGTCTGGATGATTTAATTGAAGGATATATCCAGACCATTTTATCGCTGATCGCGATTGATAAAATGGCTGTTACTCTGATTAATCAGAAAGGGAAAATGAGAAACCGGCTATTCAGCTCATTGAATAATGACCTGTCACTGATTAAGGAAATTTTACCGGAATAAACGTTTGTTTTAAATTCCGGAAAACTTTTCATTTCCTTCTTTCTAGTAAGCTGTTTAT